>NZ_JACHTR010000012.1:0-52655 GCF_020135975.1 Campylobacter sp. W0014
TTTATTCCTTTGATTTTAGAATTGTTCTGCCTTCAAATCTAAAAATATCTTAATTAAATATAAGCAAGAAGTGTTCCAAATTTGTTTTAACTATGATTTTAAAGTAAACTTTTTCACATATAATTTTAAATTCATAAAAAAACTTAAAAAACAATAAATATTTTTTTTTATTTTTTTAAACTCAAAGCACTATTTCATAGGCTTTTCATAAGAAAATCACATTGTGAAAACTTTGTGAATAAAATGTATTTTTTTAAGATCTTAATTGGATAATTTATCTCTTATAAGTTGTAATTTTGGAGCAATAACAAATTGGCAATAACTTTGATTTGGATTTTTTGCGAAATAGTTTTGATGATAGGATTCTGCAGGATAATATTTGTTTAATTTGTAGATTTGAGTTACTATAGGCAAAGAGTAGTTGTTTTTTATCTTTTCAATAAAGTTTTTAATTAGAATTTCATCATTTTCATTTTCGTAAAAAATTGCAGATCGATACTGAATTCCTATATCAGCACCTTGTTTATCTATGGAAGTAGGATCATGAATTTTAAAGAAGATGTTTAAAATTTCTATAAGAGAAATTTCTACATCGTTGTAGCTTAATTTAACAACTTCAATATTACCATCGCCAGAGCATACGCTTTCATAGGTTGGATTTTCAGCCCCTCCTGTATATCCAACTTCACTATATACAATTCCTTTAATGTTTTCAAATACAGCTTGTACGCACCAAAAGCATCCACCACCCAAAATAATACTTTTCATATTTTCCTTGATATTAGCCTAAAAAAGGCTAATAATTTATTTGTAATTTTTGATCGCTTTTTCTAGAATTTCAATTGCAGTATCTGTATCTTTGAAATCTTGCACTTTTACCCATTTATTTGGTTCAAGAATTTTGTAGGTTTCAAAGAAATTTTTAATTTTATTTAAGGTTGCTTGAGGTAAATCAGTATAAGATTTGATATTATCATATCTTGCGTCAATTTTTGAGCTTGGAACAGCTAAAAGTTTTTCATCCATTCCACTTTCGTCTTCCATGATTAAAACACCAATTAAGCGGCAAGGAATAACAGCTCCAGCTTGAATAGGATATTCATTTAAAACCAAAATATCAACAGGATCGCCATCATCAGCTAGAGTATTTGCGATAAAACCATAATTTGCAGGATAAAACATCGCGCTTGCCATCACGCGATCAACCATAATAGCGCCACTGTCTTTATCGATTTCATATTTGATATTTGATCCATAAGGAATTTCGATCATGGCGTTGATTTTATTTGGGATGTCTCCAATTGTGATTTTGCTTAAGTCCATATTTATTCTCCTTTAAATGCTTTGAATTTTTTTAATTAATTCTTTCATATCTGCAACAATAGGTTCTATTGTGCGTTCTCCATCGATAATAAAATGAAGTTTTTTATCTTGATAAAATTTTTGAATTTCTTCTAAAGGCTCGGTATAAACTTTCATTCTATTATAAAACACTTCTTCATTGTCATCAGCTCCGCGATTTCTGCCTAAAACTCTATCTTTGGCTACTTGCTCGCTTACGCGTACCTCGATCACGCCTTTAAGTTCTATTTCGTTTTGGGAGCTTAAAACTTTATCAAATTCGGTCATTTGCTCAACGCTTCTTGGATAACCATCGATAATAATTGTTTTTGTTGGAGCGTTTTTAAGTGCTGAAACTATAGTATTTACAACCACATCTAAAGGAACTAAATTTCCTTTAGAGATAAAGCTATCAATTGTTTTTCCAAGTTCGCTTCCGCTAGCAACTTCTTCTCTTAATAAATCACCTGTTGAATAATGGGTGATATTAATATCTGATTGGGCTATAAGACTAGCATCCGTAGTTTTTCCACTTCCAGGTGCCCCTATGATTAAAAATAATTCTTTCATTTTATATTCTCCCTTAATTTGATTCCTAATTCTCTTAAAGCTTCTTTATTTGGCTCTGATGGTGCGTCTGTCATAAGACATTGCGCCCTTTGTGTTTTTGGAAAAGCAATAACCTCTCTTATGCTTTTTGATCCAGTAACTAGCATGATAAGTCTATCTAAGCCTATAGCGATACCGCCATGAGGTGGAGCTCCAAAACTTAAAGCATCGAGTAAAAATCCAAATTTATTTTTTTGTTCATCTTCATTGATATTTAATTTTTTGAAAACTTTTTGCTGGATATCGTTTTTATGAATTCTAATACTTCCTCCGCCTAATTCTACTCCATTTAAAACCACATCATAGGCAATAGAATAAATCTCTTCAATATCTTCTTCATCAATATTTTTTGGCATAGTAAAAGGATGATGCATAGCCGAATAAGTTCCATCATCGTTTTGTTCAAACATAGGAAAATCAACAACCCATAAAAATTCTAATACATCAGGATCGATTAATTTTAATTCTTCTGCAAGGAAAATTCTAAATCTTCCCATATAATCAAGAACAGTTTTTTTAACTCCAGCTCCAAAAAAGACAACATCTCCAACTTCTAAATTGCAGCGTTTACTAAGTTCTTGTAAATCAGCTTCATCAAAAAATTTACAAAGTGGACCTTTAAGACCATCTTCTTTAACTTGTATAAAGGCTAAGCCTTGTGCTCCAAATTTGCGAACAAAATCTTCAAATCTTTGCATTTGTCTTTTTGAAAAGATAGTATCTCCTTGCGGAACGCGTATAGCTTTGATACGGTTTTTCTTTGTATCTTTAGCGATATTTGAGAAAATTTCATTGTTAGATTTAGCAAAGATATCGATTACATCTATAAATTTAAGATCAAATCTCAAATCAGGTTTGTCACTCCCATAAAGCTCCATAGCTTCTTTATATTGCATGACTTTAAAAGGGGTCTTAATTTCTTTTCCACAAGCCTTAAAAATGTCTTTCAAAAAGGTTTCAGCAACCATCATAACGTCTTTTTGTTCGCAAAAACTCATTTCAATGTCAATTTGGGTAAATTCAGGCTGTCGATCCGCTCTTAAATCTTCATCCCTAAAGCACTTTGCGATTTGAAAATAACGATCAAAACCACTACACATTAAAAGTTGTTTAAATAATTGCGGACTTTGAGGCAAGGCATAAAATTCACCTTGATGGACGCGAGAAGGGACAAGATAATCTCTCGCTCCTTCAGGTGTAGCTTTAGTTAAAATAGGGGTTTCAACTTCTAAAAATCCCATATTAGCTAAAGAATTTCTAGCCGCTATACAAGCTTTAGATCGTAAAGAAAAATTTTCATAAAGTTTAGGATTTCTTAAATCTAAAAATCTGTATTTTAATCTTAATTCTTCATTAACGCTTTCATCGGCGATTGCAAAAGGAGGAACCGCGCTTTCATTTTCTATAATGAGCTTGCTAATAACAACTTCGATTTCACCGGTTTTTAATTTAGTATTAACAAGTCCTTCTCCACGAGGGCGAATTTTGCCTTCAGCAATAAGCACAAATTCATTTCTAGCACGTGAAGCGATTTCGTGAGATTCTTTGCTATCATTTGGATCACAAACAAGTTGTATGATGCCACTACGATCTCTTAAGTCTATAAAAATGACTCCTCCGTGATCGCGGTAGCTATTGACCCACCCACAGAGTTTAACCGTTTCTCCAACATTGGAAATTCCCAAGTCTGTATTGTAATGACTACGCAATTTTTTTCCTTGAAATTAAAATAATTATTTTAAAATTATAGTATTTTTATTCTTTTGCTTAGCTAAGTTTTGTTATAATTTTTTCATGCAAAACAAAATAGATTATAAAAATATTAAGAGAGTAGGGCTCATTGTTCGTTTTAATTCGGATCTTGACAATGAAATACGTATTTTAGAAAATATTTTAAAGAAGTATAATGTTGAACTTTTGTTTTTTAAAAACTCTAAAAATCCGAATTTATCACATTATGATATCGATGAATTGTTTAAAATTTCTGATTTTATTATTTCTTTGGGTGGTGATGGAACTTTGATTTCCGTATGCCGTAAAGCTTGGGAATATCATAAAGCTGTTTTGGGGATTCATGCAGGACATTTAGGTTTTTTAACGGATTTTAAAATTGATTATGCTGAGGAATTTTTTCAATCTTTTTTTCGAGGTGATTTTAAAACGGAAAATCCTTTTTTTCTTAACGTTAGTTTAAAACAAAAAAATGGTCAAAAAATAAAAAATTACGCCTTTAATGACATTATCATAAAAAGAGAAGATCAAGCCTCTATGGCACATATTGAAGTTTATTATCAAGATAAAAAATTTAATGAATATTTTGGAGATGGATTGATTGTTGCTACACCTGCTGGATCAACTGCTTATAATTTAAGTGCCAATGGTCCTATAGTTTATACTTTAGCTCAAGCTTTTATCCTGACTCCAATTTGTTCTCATTCCTTGACACAAAGGCCTATTGTATTGCCTAAAGGATTTGAATTGGAAATTAGGGCGAAAGGATGCATGTTTTCTATAGATGGACAAGAAAATTATAAAATGGATGATTTTAAAAGCATTAAAGTGGGTTTAAGTCATAAAAGTATCACTTTGATTCGTCCAAAAAATCGAGATTATTTTCAAATTTTAAAAGAAAAACTAAATTGGGGAAGTTAATGATCAATAGAATTTTGATAAAAGAAAATTTGGGTTTTAAAGAAGCAAAGCTTGAAATTTCACAAGGACTTACTGTTTTTACTGGGCTTAGCGGAGCTGGAAAATCTGTACTATTTAAGGGTATTTTATCCGCTTTTGCTCTAAGCGATAGTGAGGCTAAACTTGTAGAACTAGAACTCGATGATGAATTAAATTTGGAAGAATATGGAATAGAAAGCGAAGAAGAAAATGTTTTTAAACTTTTAAAAGAAAAAAATACAAAATATTTTATTAATAACCAAAGCATTGCTAAAAAAAGTTTGCAAAATTTAAGTAAAAGTTTTATTAAGCATCTTAGCGCTAGGGAAAATAACGAATTTAGCAATGAAAAATTTTTGAGAATTCTAGATGCTCTAGAAATACAAAATAATCCTCAATTTGAAAATTTTTTAAATGAATTTAGAGAAGATTTTAATCATTACACTCGATTTTCCGAAGAATTAAATCAAATTTTAGATGAAGAAAGAAAAATCGAAGAATTAAAAGAAGTAGCAAGTATTCAAATTGAAAAAATTCAAAGCATTAATCCAAAAATAGGGGAATATGAAGAATTATTAGAGCTTAAAAAAAAGCTTTCTAAAAAGGATAAATTGGATGAAGCGTGGCAAAAAGCTAGTGTAATTTTTGATTTAGAAAAAGTTGTAATCGATGCTTTAAATTTAAGTGATAAGGATCCAACTTTTTTTAGTGAATGTTTAAATGAATTACGTTTGATTTCAGAAAGTCAAAAATTAGAAGATTTGGATTTTGATATTGAAAAAATACTTGATAGGATAGAAAATTTATCCTTTTTAATTAAACGTTATGAGAGTATTGAAAATGCACTAGAAATTTTAGAACAAAAGAAAAAAGAACTCGAGCATTATGAAAATCTAAGTTTTGAAAAAAAAGAGCTTGAGAAAAAATTTGAAAAGGCAAAAGACAAAATAGAAAAAAGTGCAAAAATTCTAACCCAAACGAGAAAGAATAATCTAGAAAAATTGCAAAATTGCTTAAATGGATATCTAAAAAATCTTTATATGAAAGATGCTGTTTTGAATTTAGATGAAAGTAAAATGATATCTTCCATGGGTAAAGATGAGATTAGTTTAAATATTAATTTAGCTAATTTGAAAAATTTAAGTTCAGGGGAGCTCAATCGCTTAAGACTTGCATTTATAGCAACGGAATGTAAAATTTTAGGTCAAGGTAATGGGATATTGTTTTTAGACGAAATTGATGCTAATTTAAGCGGCAAAGAAGCGATGAGTATTGCTAAAGTGTTAAATGAGCTTTCAAATTTTTATCAAATTTTTGCTATTTCGCATTTACCACAACTTTCTTCTAAAGCGCATAATCATTTTTTAGTTGAAAAAAAAGGTGATGAAAGTTTTGTTAAGAAATTAAATCAAGATGAGAGAATTAAAGAACTTGCTAGAATGGTAAGCGGAGAAAAGATTAATGATGAGGCTTTGGAATTTGCTAAAACTTTATTTAAATCTTAAGCAGATTTTTTATTTAAGCGTGCTATAATTTTATTCTTACATTAAAATTTAGCTTTAATTTTTAAGGTGTGTTAAAATTATGGATAAAAAAATTTTAATTGTCGATCATAATAAAATGCTTGGAAAGCTTTTGGCTAAAAAAATCCAATCAACTTTAAATTATGAAGTTGATATCGTTTTTAGTTATACGGAGGCAAAAGAATTATCCTCTAATAAATATTTTTTAGTTTTTGCTGAATTATATTTACCAGATGCTCCAAATGGAGAGATAGTAGAGTTTCTTTTAGAAAAAAAACTACCTGTGATTGTTTTAACCGCTAATAATGATAAAGAAGTGAGAGATGACTTTTTAAAAAAAGACATAATGGGTTATATTTTTAAAGAAAGCAGTACTTGTATCGATGATATTATAAATTCTATATCTAATTTAGAACATCACTTTGGAACTAAAATCATTTTAGCTTTAAGCAAACTTCCTGAACGTAATGAAATTAAAAAGATTTTAACTCAAAGACATTTTAATGTTTTAGCTGCTGCTCATGGAGAAGAGGCTATGAGTTATTTAAATGATAATGAAGATGTACGTCTTATTATCGCAGATGTTAATATGCCAGTTATTAGTGGGAGTGAACTTTTAAATGAAGTTAGAACTCGTTTTAGCGAAGAAGAATTGGGGGTAATTCTTTTAGGCGATAAAAATGATACCTTAGAAGCTGATTTGTTTAAAAATGGTGCTAATGAATATTTAATAAAGCCGATTAAAAGAGATAGTTTTAATTCTCGCTTGGATCGATGTTTGGCTTATATGGAAAATATGGAATTTTTAAATACCTACAATAAGCTTGATCCTGTTTCTGGCGTAAAAAATTATGAAGCTTTAATGGATGATATTGAAACGTATTTTAATGAGATTATGACTAAAGAAGAAGATTTTGCTTTGGCTTTTTTAAATATTGATAATTTAAAGTCTTTAAATGAAAATTACGGTTTTGAGGCAGGCAATAAGGTGATTAAAATTTGCGCGAATGAAATTGTAAATGAAGTTAAGGGTAGGGATATAGTGGGAAGATACACCCCTGAAAAATTTTGTATCTTATTAAAAAATATTTCTCATGAAAAAGCTGTGAAAATTTTATCTTGCATCCGTGTTAATATTAAAAAAGTGGGAATTTTGATTAATTTAGATGAAGTGTTTTTCACTGCTTCTATTGGAGTAGTTTTTGGCAAGAGCAAGGATAAATTTGATCACTTAGTTAAAGAAGCATCTAAGGCGCTTGAACTAGCCAAAACTAATGGGAAAGATCGAGTGGAAGTATGTTCTTAGAACTTGAATTTAAAGATAACTTAAAAATTATCGATACTCATTGTCATATTGATAGTGATGTTTTTAAAGAAGATTTGGATGCGCTTTTAAAACATTCTTTTAACAATGGAATTGAAAAAATAATCATACCTGGTGCGCATATTAAAGATCTTCCTTATGCTGCAGAATTGGCACAAAAATATGATAGGGTATATTTTGCAGCCGGAGTGCATCCATATGAAATTGATAATTTTGATGAAAATATTTTAAGACAATATTTAAAACAAGAAAAATGCGTGGCAGTGGGCGAGTGCGGATTGGATTATTTTCGTTTTCAAAGCGATGATTTAAAAGAAATAGAATACCAAAAAAATCTTCAAAAACATTGTTTTAAAATTCAGCTTGAATTAGCAAAAGAGTTTAAAAAACCTGTGATTATCCATACAAGAGAAGCTAATAATGACACCTATGAAATTTTACATCAATATTCTAAAGATCTTGTCGGTGGAGTTTTGCATTGCTTTAATGCAAGTGAACATTTACTTCGTCTTAGCGATGAGGGTTTTTATTTTGGAATAGGTGGAATTTTAACGTTTAAAAATGCTAAAAAATTAGTGGAAATTTTGCCTAAAATTCCAAAAGATAAATTACTCATTGAAACCGATGCTCCTTATTTAACCCCAGAGCCTTATCGAGGGAAAAGAAATGAACCTTTGTTAACTCAATTAGTGGCTAATAAAATGAGTGAGATTTTAAATTTATCAAGAGAAGAGCTTTTGGCAATTTGTTTAGACAATTCTAAAAAATTATTTTTTCAAGGTAGTTTATGAGAAAAATATTATTACTATTGTTCTTTTTTAATTTTCTTTTTGCGCAAATTAATACTCCAGAATTTTATGAAAGACAAATAAAAATTTTAAGAGATTTGGATATAGAATCAAATTTTATCAGCAACTTGGTTTTTGTTCAAAGTCAACAGGATATAAAATCAAAACATACTAAAACTTTAATTGATGGAATGCAAAATTTTTCAAAAATAACTCCTATGATAAGGAAAATACTATCTGAACAAGAAGTTCCTGAAGAAATTTTATATTTAGCCATGGTTGAATCTGGCTTAAAGGTTAATAGTGTTTCTAATGCTAAAGCTGTTGGAATTTGGCAATTTATGAAGCCCACAGCTAAGAATTTGGGGCTTAGAGTGGATGCTTATGTTGATGAAAGAAGAGATCCTGTAAAATCAACTTATGCGGCCATTGATTATTTAAAGAGAATGAAAGCAGAGTTTGGTAAGTGGTATTTGGCCATTTTAGCTTATAATTGCGGCAATGGAAAATTGCATCAAGCTATAAAAGAAGCAGGAAGTGATGATTTAAATGTTTTGCTTGATTCAAATAAGAGATATCTTTCTTTAGAAACTCGTAATTTTTTGCGCAAAATTTTAACCCTTTCGTTTTTAGCAAATGATAAGGATTTTTTATTATCAAAAGATGCTTCTTTGGTAAACTATGCTTTAAGTAATGATTTTATTAAAGTAGATACTCCATCTTCGGTTTCTTTAAAAGATATAGCTAAAAATTTAAATATAAGTTTTGCTACTTTTAAAAAATATAATCCTCATTTTAAACATAACTTTACACCACCAGGAAAAGGATATTATATGTATATTCCTTTAAACAAAGTGGCTTTTTTTGACAAGTATTTTAAAGAAAATAAACTTGCAAAAGTTGATACAACTATACCTATGACTAAAGTTTATACTGTAAAAGCGGGTGATTCTTTATATAAAATAGCAAAAAATCATCATGTGAGTATAGATAGCATTAAAGAATTAAACCGTATTTATAAAAATCGTTTAAGTATTAATCAAAAAATTATAATACCAATAAAGGAGAACAAAAATGCAAACATTAAAACAGCTCAAAGCGACTCTAAAAATTATTCCAATTTTATCCGTCATTAGTATTTTTACGGGTTGTGGAATAGGGAATTTTCTTTCAGAATCAAGCAGTGGTGCTCAGGTTTATTACCCGAGCAATGATTTTAAAAGCAATCCTAGTTCTTCAGGCGGTAAAGGCACAATGAAGCCTTACACCATAAATGGAAAAACTTATTATCCAACCGTGGTATCTGTTGGAGAAACTGCTGATGGTATTGCTAGTTGGTATGGGCCAGGATTTCATGGTAAAAAAACTTCAAATGGTGAAATTTACGATCAAAATGCATTCACAGCAGCACATAAGACTTTGCCTATGAATACCATTTTAAAGGTTACAAATTTAAATAACAATCGCCAAGTTACCGTTCGTGTGAATGATCGTGGTCCTTTTGTAAATAATCGTATTATTGATTTATCTAATGCGGCTGCAAAGCAAATCGATATGATACACAGTGGAACAGCACCAGTTAGACTCGAAGTTATAGGATTTGGTTCTTCAAATTCTGGCAATAATATCGTTCATTCTAATGTAAATTATGGAAACGGTGGAGAAATTTCAGGTAATGGTCAAATTTATGAGGGTGGAAATTTTATGGTTCAAATTGGTGCGTTTAAAAATCCAGAAGGCGCAAGAACTATAGCTTCAAGATATAAAACTTATAGAACTTATTCTTCGACTATACGCACAAGCACAGTAGATGGTTTAAATCGAGTTTTTTTAACTGGATTTAGAAGCGAAGAAGAAGCACGTGATTTTGCTGCAAGTGGAGCATTTGCTGGAGCTTTCATAGTAAGAGAATAAAATGATAGAATTAATTTTTTTAGATGTGGATGGTTGCTTAACAGATGGAAAAATCATCTACACTTCAGAAGGTGGTTTTGTCAAAGAATTTAATGTTAAAGATGGTGCAGCGATCGAAGCTTGGATAAAACTTGGCAAAAAAATCGCCATCATTACAGGTAGAAATTGTCCTTGCGTAGATAAAAGATCTAAAGATCTAAAAATAGATCTTTTATTTCAAGGAGTTAAAGATAAATTAACTTGTGCAAAAGAAATTTTGCAAAAATTAAAGCTTGATTTTTCTCAATGTGCGGCTATAGGGGATTATTTTAACGATAAAAATCTGCTTGAAAATGTAGGTTTAAGCTTTAAACCAAAAGATGCTCATAAGGATTTAAAAGTTGATGTGATTTTGGAAAATAAAGGCGGAGAAGCTGCTGTAGCAGAAATGATAGAATATATCGTAAAAAAAAATAATATGCAGCAAGATTGGAATAAAATTTGGCTATAAAAAGTTTTGGCATCCTTATTGCTCTTTTTGTCATTACTTTTGTGATTTTATGGCTTCAAGATCCTTATTCTTTAGATATTAAATCTTATTCTTTAAATTTTAAAAATATTGAAGCAAGTCATTTAAAAGCTTATGATATCAATCAAACAGCAATTAAATCTTATTATAGGGCTAATTCTTGGGTAAGATATGCTAATAGAGATGAATTTGATAATTTTACAAATTATAATTTAGATTTTAATTTAAGCGCTAACAAATTAGAGCTTTTGGGTCAAAATATGGATAAGATAAAATTTGAAGGTAATGTTACATATTTAGGCTCCAATAATGTTAAATTTATTGCTAATGAAGTGGAGTATCAGCCAAAAAGCAAAATTTTAAGTACAGATACAGGTTTTAAGGGTTTGATTAATGGAAATATTGTTAATGGAAAAAGTTTACAATATGATACGAAAAATAAAATTTTGCAAATTCAAGAGGTAAATGCATGCTTGCAAGAAAAATAATTTTATTATTCTTTTGTATGAGTGTATCTTTAGCAACTAAAATCGAAGTAAAAGCTTTAAATTTTTATTCTGATGAAAATAAGGGAGAAAGCGTGCTTAGTGGCGATGTTGAAGTTAAAAGGGGAGAAGATATTTTAAACGCTGGAAAATTGATCATCTATACCGATAAAAATCGCAAACCTATACGCTATGAGGCTACGCAAAATCCAAAATTTAAAATTAATTTAAAAGGCAAGATTTATAAAGGAGAAGGGGATAAATTAATTTATAATGTTATTGATGATACTTATGAGATCGATGGAAATGCATTTATTAATGAACCAATTAATCATCAAAAGCTTTGTGGAAATAAAATCATTGTAGATAGAAAAAAAAATACTTATAAAATACAAAGCAAAGACAATAAACCTGCGCGCTTTGTGTTTGATTTGAAACAGCAAAAATGATTATTAATGCCCGTTTTATCACCTCCTTAGCAAAATTTGATATCAATTTTGCGTCTAATTTCAGCGAAGTTGCTTTTTTAGGAAGATCAAATGTTGGCAAAAGTTCTTTAATTAATTCTTTATGTAAGCAAAAAAATCTTGCTAAAAGTTCTTCAACTCCTGGAAAAACCCAGTTGATAAATTTTTTTGAAGTTTTATGTCAAAAAGATGAGGATAAGTTTAATATCCATTTTGTGGATTTGCCTGGTTTTGGCTATGCTAAGGTTTCAAAAAATTTGAAAGAAGAATGGAATGTTTATTTAGATGAATTTTTAAAATTAAGAACTTCTATAAAGTTATTTATACATTTAATCGATTCGAGGCATATTGGTTTAGAAATTGATAAAGAGTTGGATGGTTATTTAAAAGGTTTTTTAAAGCCGGATCAAAAAGTTTTAAAAGTTTTTACAAAATGTGATAAATTAAATCAAAGTGAAAAAGCCAAGCTTAAAAACAATTTTAAAGATGCAATCTTAATTTCAAATTTAAATAAATTTGGGCTTGATAAGCTTGAAAATGAAATCATTAATCAGGTTTTGGGTTTATAAATGATAAAAAACTATAGAGTAAGTATCAACGGTGGATATATATTTTTAGGTTTTTTTTATATTATATATCAAATTTTAGGCTCTATTTTTACCTATACACCTTTACTTTATGGTTTATTTTTTTGTTATATGATTTATCTTTTAGAGCAAAGTCAAAAAACCTTTAATAAACTTGATTTTAGGTGGTATTTTTCTTTATTTTTTTTATTTTTTACAGATGTTACTTATGACTTTTTTATTTTTTCATCTTGGATTGCTTTTGCTCTTTTTTATTATATTTGTGCTGATTGGATTAAAACAAGTTTGAAAATGGAAAAACTAATACCTATTGCGTTTGTTCTTTGCGCTTATTTTTTCATTTTTCTTTTGGATTTTATTTTTTCTTATATGAATAATCAGCATTTTAAAACATTAAATTTTGGATATTTAGTATCTATAGCAATTGAATGTTTTTTAGCTTATGTCTTTTTTAGAGGTAAAATTTAATGCGTATGCGTTTGGTTGTTGGTTTTATACTTTTATTTTTTATTTTTTTATTAAGCCGTATTTATTATTTGAGTATAAAATCCAATGTCTATTATGAAGAACTTGCGAAACAAAATGCTATAAAAACTCAATTGATAGCGCCCAAACGTGGAGAAATATTTGATCGAAATGGTACACTTTTGGCAGTTAATGACTTAGGATATAGTATTTCTTTGAAACCTTATTTAAGTCTTAAAAAAAATAAAATCAGCATTTTAGAAAAAGAATTAAACAAATTACAAGGTTTTTTTCCGGATTTAAATGTTACAAAATTATTGCAATTTTACAAGAAAAATGATTCATATTATAATCAAGATTATATACAAATTGTAGATTTTATACCTGCACAAGAGATGATGAAGCATTATTCAGTGCTTAATTTGGATGAAAATATCAAAATAGAATCTGCGGTGCAAAGAAAATATCCTTATGGAAAATTAGCCTCTCATATTATAGGTTATGTTGGAAAAGCTAATTTGCAAGATATAAAAGAAAATGAAATTTCTAAATTGACAAATTTTATTGGAAAAAGCGGTATAGAACGCTATTACAATGATATTTTACAAGGAGTTAAAGGGGAAAAAGTTTATAAGGTTAATGCTCTAAATCAAGAAGTAGCCCAAATTTCTTATATTCCTCCGCTTTCAAATGATATACATTTAACTATTGATATACAATTGCAAGACTTTTTAACCAATCTTTTTGAAAATAATGCCGGTGCTGCAATTATTATGGATATTAGAGATGGATCTATTTTGGCGGCTGGAAGTTTTCCAGAATATGATCTTAATCCCTTTGTAACAGGAATTTCTTTTAAAGATTGGGATGAACTTTCTAATAATCTTGATCATCCTTTTACAAATAAACTAATCAATGGATATTATCCGCCTGGTTCGGTTGTTAAAATGGGCGTTGCTTTGGCTTTTTTAAATTCAGGAAATATCACGCCTTCTACTCAATTTTTTTGCGGGGGTAGCGTGGAGCTTGGAGGAAGATTGTTTCGCTGTTGGAATCGATCGGGGCATGGAAATATGGATTTAAAACATGCTATTAAGTCAAGCTGTGATGTTTATTTTTATGATGGAGGCTTGCAAGTTGGTATCAATCAAATTAGTCAAACCTTATCGCGTATTGGTTTTGGTGCAAAAACTGGCGTTGATTTACCTAATGAATTTGTAGGGATTTTGCCAAGCAGGGAATGGAAAATGCAAAGATATAATCAAAATTGGTTTCAGGGTGATACTTTAAATACAGCCATAGGTCAGGGAAATTTTTTAGCAACCCCTATGCAAATTGCAAGATATACGGCTCAAGTTGCCAAAGGTGAACAGATTTTACCTCACTTTTTGCAAAGTATAGAAAATAATAATACCAAAATCGAAAATAAAACTCAACGCGATCAAGAAATTTTTACCTTATTTGAAAAAAGTCAACTTCCCTATATAAGAGATGCGATGTATGCTGTGGCTAACGAACAAGGTGGAACAGCTTATCGTTATTTGCATGATCTTAAAGTGAAAGTAGCTGCTAAAACAGGAACCGCACAGGTTGTGGGATTTTCTCAAACAGATCGTAGCAGAGTGGACGAAAAACAATTACAATATTATACAAGATCTCACGCATGGCTTACTTCTTATGCGCCTTATGCGAATCCAAAATATGTTGTAACCGTTCTACTTGAACATGGAGGTAGGGATACTACCTCTGGGGAAATCACTGCAAAAATTTATCAAAAAATGATAAGTTTGGGATATTTTAAATAGTTTTAAGCTTTTAAAAAAACTAATCAATAATTTTTGTTTTATTTTTTAGCCATTTTAAAACTTTAGGTTCGTTTTTTAGCTTTATAGAAAGTTTATTATAAACTTTTTTATGATAAGCATTTAGCCATGATTTTTCATCTTTATTGAGTAAAGTTTTATTGATACATTTTAACTCAAAAGGACAAAGAGTTAAAGGTTTAAAGTATAAAAATTCTCCATAATCTTTATTTTTTGGATTTTTAACTTTGGTATTTAAAACTAAATTTTCAAGTCTAATGCCCCATTTATCTTTTTTATATATTCCTGGCTCTATAGAGGTTAGCATTCCTTCTTTGACTTTGGTTTTTTCAAGGACAGGGGCAAAATAAGATAGGGTTTGAGGGCCTTCATGGACATTTAAAAAATAGCCTACCCCATGGCCAGTTCCATGCATATAATCAAGCTGATTTTTCCATAAAGGTGCCCTTGAGATCGCATCAAGTAAAGGCATAGGAATATCTTTTGGAAAAATAGTACTTGATATGGCTATATGTGCCTTTAAAACAAGAGTGTAATCATAAATTTGTTCTTTGCTAACTTTACCTATAGCAACAGCACGAGTTATATCTGTGGTTCCATTTTCATATTGGGCACCAGAATCTATGAGCAAAAGTCCATTATCTTTAATATAAGAAAAATTCTTTTTCGTTGCTTTGTAATGAACACAAGCTCCATTAGCATTAAAACCTGCTATAGTTGCAAAGCTATTGCTAATATAATAAGGACTTTTTGCTCTAAATTCTGTTATCTTAAGATCAATATCAAGTTCACTTATGTGTTTATTTTTTTTGATATTTTCCTCTAGCCAAGTAAAAAATCTACACAAAGCAACTCCATCTTCTATCATAGCATTTTCTATATGTTTGATTTCTTTTTGAGTTTTGATTGATTTTAAATATGTGCTAGGATTGATTTCTTTTATGATTTTTACGCTTTTATGAAGATATTGAATCAATAAAGCTGTTGTTTTTGTTGGCTCTATGAGTAGGTTTGTATCGCGGAGTTTTTGAATTTCTTGATAAATTTCACAATAATTTTTAATGTAAATTCCATCTTGATTGAGTTTTTTTTCTAGCTTTAAATCAATTTTATTTTTATCGATAAAAAGCAAAATCGTTTTTTGGCTAATAAACAAATAACTTAAAAATACAGGATTGTATTCTATATCGTTTCCTCTTAAATTTGTAATCCAAGCAATATCATCAAGTGAAGAAATGAGATGACTTTGAGCGTTTAAATCTTGCATTTTTTCTCGTATTTGTTTGATTTTTTCTTGACGAGAATAACCACAGTATTTAATCTTATGCTCGTAAATTTTGCTTTTTGGTAAATTAGGACGGTCTTGCCATAAGGGTGAAATTAAATCAATGTGTTTTAATCTTGCTTGGCAATTTGTTTGTAAATTTTCAAATAAATTTAAAGACAAGAGAGAAAAATCAGTGCCTAAAATTTCATTGTTTTTAAGATTTTCCTTTAACCAATTTAAAAAAGTGTTAGTATGATTTTGTTTTTGAAGCTCTATGGAGCTTCCTTTTAATTCTTTTTCAGCTTGAAGCCAATATCTTCCATCTGTCCATAAAAAAGCTTTTTTATGGGTAAAAATCAAGGTTCCAGCTGATCCTTTAAAACCGCTAATGAAAGTTTTATTTTGATAAAAATCCGGAAGATATTCATTTAAATGAGGATCTGAACTCAAAATCAAATAAACATCTATATGATTTTTTTTCATTAAGTCTCTAAGTTGTGCGATCTTTTGTTGGTATAAATTCATTCAATTTCCTTATTAAGACATATTATTGATATTTCAAGATTTAATTCTAGTTTTAAGCTTGTTAAATTTTGCATTTCAATGATATTAATTTGATAATAAAAATTAGAGTTTTCTAAATCTTTTATAAAAGACAATAAAGCATTAAAATTTCCATAAGTTTTAATAAAAATTTTATAGTGATTGATATTGTTTTTTTGAATTTTTGTCTGTGAGATTTTTTTTATTTCGATTTTATTATTTAGAGCTAGTGTTTTGATATTTTTTAAATATTGATCATATTTTTTTTGGAATAAACTTAAGTATTGCTCATAAACGAGTGTTTTGTTTTGAATTTGTTGTAGTTTTTGATTTGATATTTGTATTTTTTGTTCTAAATTTTGATTAGCGGCTTGTTCTTTTTTAATATCAATATTATGAATGAAAATATTATGATTAAAAAAAGAATTTATAAATAAAGGTTCGATTTTAAAAGCTAAAAATATAGCGAATAATATTGTAATTATAATAATGAGAAGTTTTTCTCTTAGATTTAAATTTTCTAAAAAAAATTCTATTTTATCCATGGATTAACTCTAAAATAATTTGATGAAGCGCATCGTTTTTGGATATAAGCTTCAATTCAGTTTTTAAATTTTTAAGAGCATGAAGATAATTTTCTCGATTGTTAAATTGTATAACGATGTTATAATCTTTTAGTTTTAAGCTAGAAATTCCTAGTGAGTTTTGATTAAGCCAAATAAAGATATTTTTTAAAATCAAAGTTCTATCTTTGTTTGGTTTAAAATTTTTTACAATTTCATTGAGTTGATTAAAATTTTGATCAAGAAGTGTTTTTTTATCGTAAAGAGTTAAATTTAGGTCTTTTAGTTTTTTTTCTAAGATTTTATTTTTTTCTTTTTCTAGTTTATAAAGCTTATCTTGAGAATTTTTATTTTGAGTTTGCAAGTTTTTATTCTCTTGATAATTTAAAAAATTAGTAAAAATTAAAATTCCACTCGCTCCAATAAAACTAAATAAAAATAAAAAAATTAGTTTCAAATAATAAGGAAAAATTTTCCTGCTCGTTTTAATAAAATTGGCATTTTTATCCAAGATTGGCATACTTAATTTTGCGAGTTTATTTTCATTTTGTTCTAAAATTTTACAAACAATTGTTTTATTTTTTAATTCTTTTATTAAATCATTATTTTCAAAACTGATTAAAATTTCACTTTCATAGTATTGCAAAAGTTCTAATATATGCGTTTTTTCTAAAAATAATTCTAAATTTTTTTCATATTTGAATTTTTTAAAAGCTTTAAATTTATCTTGTTCATAAAAACATAAATATACTTCATTTAAATAAAGCTCTAGAAAGCAAAAATTATTTTTTCCAATCAAATTATTTTTAAATAAAGGCTTAAAAATGAAAGCTTTGGGAAAACAAGCGAGGCATTTGGGTAAATTTTCAACCCTGCTTAAAAAACAATGATAAATTTCATCTTGTTTTAAAAATGCTATTTGGTATTCAAAAGGATTTTTTATATCGCATTCTTTGATTATTTCTTCAAAGAGTCTATCTTCTTCAAATCTGCCATTTTTTTGGATATAAATGAGTTTTTCAAAACTTACAATTTCAATTTTATTCTTCATAATTTAATATTTTTTTTAAAAAATCCTCATCTTTTTGCCAATTCTTTTTTACTACCACATATAGTTTTAAAAGAATTTTATTTTGAGCTAGTTGTGCAATTTTTATTCTAGCATCTTTACCTATACGATTGAGTGTTGATCCATTTTTTCCTATAAGCATGGCTTTGTGAGAATTTGTATCTGTAATGATTTGAGCCTCGATAACGATAAGATTTGTTTTTTCTTTAATTTTATTGATCATTACTTCGGTGCAGTAAGGCAATTCTTGACTTAAATTTTCATAAATACTTTCAAGTATAAAATCTCTATAAAGTTCTTTTTGACTGCTTGGAGTTAAAAAATCAGGATCATAAAAATATTCATGTTCGTCTAAATATTTTACAATTTCATCAAGTAAAGTTTTTTTATAAGTCTTTTTTTTGCAAGAATAAGGAATGATAGCCTTAAAATACTCGCTAAATTTAGCATAATCGTTAAGTTTTTTTAAAAGAGTGGCATTATCGGTTAAATCAACTTTGTTTAAAACGATAATATGAGGAACTTTTGGTTTTAGTGTTAAAAATTCTTCATAATTTTTCAAACCATCAAATACGCTTGCCACAAACAAAATCAAATCGCAATCTCCCATGGCTTTTATAGTGCTTTCAATTAACATTTGATTTAAGGTTGCATTGCTTTGATGTAATCCAGGAGTGTCAATAAAAATAATTTGATCTTTTTTATGCATTACTATGGCTTTGATTTTTCGTCTTGTAGCATTTTGTTTATGAGAAACTAGAGTGATTTTTTCTTCAAGCAAGGAGTTAACCAAAGCACTTTTTCCGGCATTGGTTCTTCCTATGATGCTAACAAAGCCACTTTTCACAAAATATACCTAGCTAAGTCTTTATTTTCTATAATATCTCCAAGTTTTTCTTCGACCATTTTTTTATCAACGATAAATTTTTTACCCGCGTATTCATCAGCCTCAAAACTTAAGTCTTCAAGAAGTTTTTCTATTACAGTATGCAAACGTCTAGCGCCTATATCTTGCATTTCTTCATTTGCTTTAGAGGCTATTTTTGCAATTTCTTTTATAGCTTCATCATCAAATTCAAGTTCTAATTTTTCTGTTTTTAAAAGTTCGGTGTATTGTTTTAAAAGTGAATTTTTAGGACGGGTTAAAATTTCATAAAGAGCTTTATCATCTAAGCTATCAAGTTCAACTCTTAAAGGAAAACGTCCCTGAAGTTCTGGAATTAAATCACTTGGCTTGCTCAAATGAAAAGCACCCGCAGCGATAAAAAGTATATGATCTGTTTTTAAGGTTCCGATTTTAGTTTGAACGCTAGATCCTTCAACGATTGGCAATAAATCTCTTTGCACTCCTTCTTTGCTTGGATCTTGTCGGTTTGAATTTCCACTTGAAACGGCTATTTTATCAATCTCATCTATAAAAATAATCCCTTCATTTTCCGCTCTTTTTAAAGCTTCACTTTTTATGCTTTCTTGATCTAAAATTTTATCTCCAGCTTCGTTTCTTAAAGCGTTTTTAGCATCTTTGATTTTCATTTCTTTTTTGACTTTTTTACTGCCTACGCCAATAACCTTGACAATATCTTGCATCGCTCCCATTTCAGGTGGCAAGTTAGGATTAGTATCGAACATGCTTTGAGAAATTTCTATTTCTATATTGCTTTCATCCAAATCCCCATTTCTAAGCTTGGTTCTCATTTTTTCAAGACTATTTTTATACTCTTCTTGCTTTTCATCACTGATGCCTTTTGGTAAAGGCGGTAAGAGTTTTTCTAAAATTTTATTTTCGATAAATTCATCAATTTTATCTTTATTTTTTTCTTTTTGCTCATTCTTGACTAAATTTAAAGCCGCATTGGCTAAATCTCTTACCATACTCTCTACATCACGCCCTACAAAACCCACTTCAGTGTATTTGCTAGCTTCAATTTTTATAAAAGGAAAACCCATCATTTTTGCAAGTCTTCTTGCAATTTCTGTTTTACCAACCCCAGTTGAACCTATCATTAAAATATTTTTTGGCATAATATCATCTTGAAGTTCTGGACTCAATTGCATTCTTCTGTAACGATTTCTTAAGGCTATAGAGATGATTTTTTTAGCTTTTTTTTGACCGATAACATAATCATCTAAAAATTTGACTATTTCTTTTGGGGTTAAGTTCATTTTTCATCCTCTATTACATAGGTTTTTATATTTGTATTAGT
Source organism: Campylobacter sp. W0014 (assembly GCF_020135975.1). Classification (NCBI taxonomy): domain Bacteria; kingdom Pseudomonadati; phylum Campylobacterota; class Epsilonproteobacteria; order Campylobacterales; family Campylobacteraceae; genus Campylobacter; species Campylobacter sp. W0014. The sequence continues at coordinate 20,151 of NZ_JACHTR010000012.1, forward strand.
ATAAATGCAAATTTCTCCTGCAATTTGCAAGCTTGATTTTACTAGTTCTTCTTCATCTAAAGAAGCATGTTTTACTAAGGCCCTTGCAGCTGAAAGCGCATAATTTCCACCACTACCAATCGCTGCGATCTCCCCATCTTCCGGTTCTACCACATCACCAGTTCCTGAAAGTAAAAAAATGTGATTTCTGTCAAGCACCAGCATCATAGCTTCAAGCTTTCTTAAGTATTTATCTTTTCTCCATTCTTTGGAAAAATCTATAGCCGCCTTTAAAAGATCGCCTTTAGAACTTTGTAATAAATTTTCAAACATATCAAAAAGATTAAAAGCATCTGCTGTGCTTCCTGCAAAACCCGCCAAAACTTTGCCATTATTAAGCTTTCTAATTTTAACGGCATTGCCTTTTAAAATAGTATTTCCAAAGCTAACTTGCCCATCTCCTCCGATTACGGATTTATTTTTACCCTTATAGGCTAAAATCGTAGTTGCGTGAAACATAATTATTCTGCCTTTATATCAATTTTAAAATTTGCATGGATTGCATGGCCTAATTTTACACTGATTTCATGAATTCCAATACTTTTTAAAGTATCACATTCTAAGCTTTTTTTATCAAGTTCTATATTTTTTTGCTCTTTAAGTGCATGAGCGATTTCATCTTTTGTAACCCCACCAAATAAATTACCATTGGCTCCAACAGGTTTAAAAATTTCAAGAGTGATTTTGCTAAGCTCTTCTTTTAATTTTTCTAAATTTGCGATCTCAAAGCGTAAATTTTCAGCCTCTTTTTTCTTATCACTTTCATATTTTCTTAAAACTTCAGTAGTGGCAGCTTTAGCCAAGCCTTTTCCAATTAAAAAATTTTGTCCATATCCATCTTTGACTTCTTTAACTTCTCCGGCTTTTCCAAGCCCTTTAACATCTTTAATCAATAATACTTTCATCGATATTCCTTTTTAAGCTTTAACTTAATTTTTGTCTTATTGTATCTAAAATTTGTTAAAAGAAAGGTTTTTAATGAAATTTAATTGCAGCAATACAAGCAAAATATGTTCCAAAATTTGTTTTTTTTTGCTAAAATTCATTCTTATGAGAGTGGATAAATTTTTAAATGTGGTTAATATCACCAAAAGACGAGCGATTTCTGAAGATATGTGTAAAAGCGGAGTGGTTAAAATTAATGATAAAATCGCTAAAGCGAGCAAGGAAGTGAAAATAGGAGATATCATTAGTTTGCATTTTATGCAATACACTCAAGAATATAAGGTTTTGGCCATACCTTCTACTAAAAGCATTCCTAAAAATACTCAAAATCAATATGTGGAAAAATTATGAAAGAAATGATTTTATCTAAAGAAGAATTAGATCAAATTTTTTCTTATTTACCTTGCAAGGGAGTGGTTTTATTACAAGGAGATTTAGCTAGCGGTAAAACTAGCTTAGTTCAAGCTTGGATTAAATTTCTAAATTTAGGCGATCAAGTTACTTCCCCAACTTTTTCTATCATGCAAAAATATCAAAATGAAAATATTTGTGTATATCATTATGATATTTATCAAGAAGGATTAGATGGACTTTTAAAGAATGGATTGTTTGATAATTTATTTGAAGAAGGTTTGCATTTGGTAGAATGGGGAGATGATGGGCTAAAAGAAAAGTTATTGCAATTTGGAATTTTATCTACAATTGTTAAAATCAGTGTTAAAGACAATAAAAGAAAGTATGAAATTTTATGAGTAAATTACAAATCATCAATTTAGAAAAAATCATAAAAAAAACAAAAATAATACAAGATGTATCGTTGGAGCTAAATAGCGGGGAAGTTGTTGGACTTTTAGGGCCGAATGGAGCAGGAAAAACCACTACTTTTTATATGATATGTGGTTTGATAACTCCAACTAACGGCAAAGTTTTGCTTGATGGTGTGGATATTACAAAAGAGCCATTAAATAAACGCGCTAGAGAAGGAATTGGATATTTGCCACAAGAAAGTAGTATTTTTAAAGATTTAAGTGTTGAAGAAAATTTGCTTTTAGCGGCACAAATTTTTTATAAAGATAAACAAGTTTTAAATGAAAAAGTAGAACAAATGCTTGAGCTTTTAAGCATAGAGCCGATTCGCTTAAGAAAGGGATTGAGTTTAAGTGGCGGTGAAAGAAGGCGTTGCGAGTTAGCTAGAAGTTTGATGTGTGAGCCTAAATTTTTACTTCTTGATGAACCTTTTGCTGGGGTTGATCCTATAGCGGTTTCTGAAATTCAAGCCTTGATTAAAGAACTTAAGAAATTAAATATTGGAATTTTAATTACTGATCATAATGTGCGTGAGACTTTAGCTATTTGTGATAGGGCTTATGTGATTCGTTCTGGATCTTTATTAGCAAGTGGGAATGCTGAAGAAATCGCAAACAATAAAGATGTAAAAAAATACTATTTAGGAGCGGAGTTTAAACTCCTAGATTAATGTTAAAGCAAAAGATTACTCAAAGCACAAAAACAAAAATCTCTCAAACCTTGCGCTCGTGGCTTCCTATTTTGCAGGCAAATATAGAAGATTTAAAAGAGAATTTGGACAAATTTGCAGAAGAAAATCCTTTTTTAAATGTTCAAGATGCGATTAAAACCTCTGAAAAAGGAAAGAGTTATTTTGATTCTTTTTATAAAAACAATACAAATTCAGCCATGGTTGAAAGTATGGGTATTGGCAAAAAAAGCGTTTATGAACTTTTAAATGAGCAAATTATCCCTCCGCTTTTTCCTACAAAAAAATCTCAAGATATTGCAAATAAAATCATAGAATGTCTTAACCATGAAGGGTATTTTGAATACGATCAAGAAGTCATGCAAGATATTAATGAAAAGGATATTGAAAGCATTAGAATGCGTTTTAAGTTTTTAGATCCTATAGGTGTGGGTGCTAAGGACTACAAAGAAGCTTTTTTATTTGCTCTTGAAAATGAAAATATAGATGAGGAACTTTATGATTTTTGCAAAATGCTTATATTGGATTTTGAAAATATCCAAAATTATACGAAAGAAAAATTATACACTCAAGCAATTTCTGTGATAAAAAAATTTAGCATTCCTCCTTTTTTGGAATATTTTGAAGATTCTCAAGCTATCATTCCTGATATTTTTATTTTTCGTGAAAATAATGAAATTAAAGTAAAAATTAACGATGAATATTATCCTGAAATTTCTATTGAAACAGATGGAATTGACCATGAATATTTAGCACATTACATTAAAGAGGCTAAAAATTTAGTAGATGCTTTGGCTATGCGAAAAGCAACTTTATATAAAATTGGATTAATGATAGTAGAGCATCAGTATGATTTTTTTATAGGTAAAGATATCAAACCTATGACTTTAAAAGATATTGCAGAAGATTTAGATCGCAATGCTTCTACGGTTTCAAGAGCGATCGCAAATAAATATTTAAGTTGTGAAAGGGGGTTGATTCCTTTAAAAGATTTTTTTGCTTTTGCTCTTGATGAAGAAGGAGAAACTTCTAATGCGAGCGTAAAAGATTTTATCGCAAATTTAGTTAAAAATGAAAATCGCTTAAAACCTTTAAGTGATAGTAAAATTTTAAAACTCATACAGGATGAATTTAAGATTGATATTGGGCGTAGAACGATTACTAAATACCGAAAACATCTCAATATTGCAAGTTCTACAGATAGAAAAAAACTTTATGAGCTTGAAGGATAAATTCTTAAAACTTCTTATATTTAATTTTTATTTATTTTATTTAATAAATATTATCTTTTCTTTTTAAATTATGCTACAATGAAATTATTATTTTTGTAATTTAAAAAGGAGTTAAAATGGATTTTTTAACAAATCTTAGCGAAGGGTGGCAATTTTTTATTCAAATAGCGGTGGTGCTTATCTGTCTTTTTTATGGTGCTAAAAAAGGTGGTATAGCTCTTGGATTGTTAGGCGGAATAGGTATTTTGATGCTAGTTTTTGTTTTTCATATCCAGCCTGGAAAACCTGCGATTGATGTTATGCTTACTATTTTAGCTGTAGTTGTTGCTAGTGCGACTTTACAAGCAAGCGGTGGTTTGGATGTTATGCTTCAAATTGCTGAAAAACTTTTAAGAAAAAATCCTAAATTTTTAACCCTTTTAGCTCCTTTTGTTACGTGTTTTTTGACAATGCTTTGTGGGACAGGACATGTGGTATATACTATAATGCCTATCATTTATGATATTGCCATTAAAAATGGCATTCGTCCAGAACGCCCTATGGCAGCGGCTTCTATATCTTCACAAATGGGAATTATTGCAAGTCCTGTTTCTGTAGCGGTTGTGAGTTTAACGGCTTTGCTTTTAAATACTCCTCATAAATTGGCCGGTTTTGATGGCTATATTAATTTACTTCAAATCACTATACCTAGTACTCTTATAGGTGTTTTATGTGTGGGAATTTTTTCTTGGTTTAGAGGTAAAGATTTAGATAAAGATGAGGTTTTTCAAGAAAAATTAAAAGATTTGGAATTTAAAAAATATGTTTATGGGGAATCTAAAACGCTTTTGGGGGTTAAATTGGCGAAAAATAACTGGGTTGCAATGTGGATTTTTATCCTTGCAATTTTTTCAGTAGCCATTATTGGAATTTTTGATGATTTAAAACCTAATTGGGGTCAAAAAATGGTGTATCAAGCGCACATTGATAATACAGTAGAATGGACTTTAAGTGGAGGTAATAAGGCTGTAATTGATCTTAAAAAATTAACTTCTAATATAAAAGATCATTCAGAAGCAATTGTAGCTATCCCTCAAAAAGATAAGCTTGGAAATCCAAGTTATAATTATATTTCTATGGTATCAATCATTCAAATGTTTATGCTTTTAGCGGGCGCTTTGATGATTATTTTTACAAAAACAGATGTAAAAAAGATAGGCTCTAATGAAATTTTTAAATCCGGTATGGTAGCCCTTGTGGCAGTTTTTGGAATTTCTTGGATGGCTGATACGATGTTTGCAGTCCATACTCCTATGATGAAAGCTTTATTTGGAGATATAGTTAAAGAGCATCCTTGGACTTATGCTTTAATGCTTCTTTTAATTTCTAAATTTGTTAATTCTCAAGCAGCAGCTATTTCTGCTTTTGTTCCTTTATCTTTAAGTATCGGTGTTGAACCAGGTGTGATCATAGCTTTTGCGGCTGCTTGTTATGGGTATTATATTTTGCCAACTTATCCGAGTGATTTAGCCACTATACAATTTGATCGATCAGGAACAACTCGTATTGGTAAATTTGTGATCAATCATAGTTTTATTTTACCTGGACTTATTGGCGTGGTTTCTTCTTGTATAGCGGGTTATTTTATAACAATGATGGTGGGATATCTTTAGTTAAAAATAATAAAGCAAATTATAAGGCTAGCAAGGATAGAATTAAAACCCTTTATTTTGAATGATTTTTATTAATTAGGATTTTACGAATGATCTTTTTATTGGTTTTAAGTTTATTGCTTGCTTGCTATCTTTTTTACGCACTTTTATATCCTGAAAAATTTTAAAGGAAAAATATGTTAGAAATTGTAGTTGTATTGATTATATCTTTTATTTTATCCTTAATTTTTGGACGATATTTATATAAAATTGCTAATTTTAAAAAAACTATTTTTGATTTTATTTTTAATCCTATAGATGCCTTAATTTACAAAATTTGTGCTATCGATAGAAAAAATATGACTTGGAAACAGTATTCTTTTCATTTGTGTATTTTTAATCTTTTGGTGGCTATTTTTTCTTTTGTTATTTTTTTATTACAAGATAGATTTTTTTTAAACCCTAACTCTATCAAATCCATGCCGCTAGATTTGAGTTTAAATACTGCTATTAGTTTTATTACTAATACTAATTTACAGCATTATAGCGGGGAAAATGCTTTAAGTTTATTTTCTCAAAGCACAGGAATTTTGCTTGCTATGTTTGTTTCTGGTGTAAGTGGATATTGTGCTTGTATAGCTTTTTGTAGGGCATTTTGTGGTATGCAAATGGGAAATTATTATGAGGATTTTACTCGCGTGATGACGCGTTTAATACTTCCTTTGAGTTTTATTATCTCTTTGATTTTTATTTCCCAAGGTGTGGTGCAAAATTATTATCCAAATTTTCATCTTGTAACTTTAGAAGATAAAATTCAAACTATAGCTACAGGTCCTGTTGCTGCTATTGAGTCTATTAAACACTTAGGAACCAATGGTGGAGGATTTTTTGGAGCTAATTCAAGCATGCCTTTTGAAAACCCTAATGCTTTAACTAATCTTATACAAATTTTATCCATGATGTTAATTCCTAGTTCTTGTGTTGTGGTCTTTGGCTTGATGATTCATTATAGAAAAGAAAAGCAAGGTTTTGCTTTGATGGGAAAACAAGGCGGGGTTATCTTTGGAGCTATGAGTATTATTTTCTTAATTTCTTTAATTATTATCCATCATAGCGAAACTCTTCCAAATCCTAATTTATCTTCTTTAGAGCTTAATCAAACTTTGGGAAATTTGGAAGGAAAAGAATTAAGATTTGGAGTTAATTCATCCAGTTTATTTAGTGCTGTTACAACGGCTTTTACAACGGGAAGTGTTAATAATATGCATGATAGTTTAAATCCTTTAAGTATAGGAATTACTATGCTTAATATGATGCTTAATGTTGCTTTTGGCGGTGATGGTGTTGGGCTTATGAATATGATGATCTATATTATTTTGTGCGTATTTATTTGCGCTTTGATGATAGGAAGAACTCCGGAGTTTTTAGGAAAAAAAATAGAAAGCAAGCAGATGAAACTTATTGCCTTGGCTATTTTGATACATCCTTTATTAATCCTTGTTTTAAGTGCTTTGGGGGTAATTTTTGCAAAAGATAGCATTATAAATCCTAGTTTTCATGGTTTAGCTCAAATTTTATATGAATTTACATCCGCAACTGCAAATAATGGATCAGGGCTTGAGGGACTTAAGGATAATGATTTGTTTTGGAATTTAAGCACAGCTTTTGCTATGTTTTGCGGACGTTATCTTATTTTAATTATACAATTAGCAATTGCAGGATCGTTTTTAAATCAAAAAACCCAAGAAGATAATACAAATGCTTTAAAAACAGATACTTTGACTTTTATGTTTGTTTTAATTTGCATCGTTTATATTTTTACAGCATTAACTTTTTTTCCAGTGCTGACACTTTCTAGTGTGGCTGAATATTTATCTTTATGGCATTAAACAAGGAGAGCTAATGTCTAAAAAACAAAATAAACTTATCACAAAAGAAATTTTAAGCACAGCGATTAAAGGAGCATTTTTTAAATTTGATCCGCGTTTTATGATCAAAAATCCTACTATGTTTATGGTAGAAATTGGCTTTGTTATTACGCTTATTTTAAGTTTTTTCCCTAGTTTATTTGGGGGTGATTACCAAGAAAGAATTTATAATATTTTAATCACTTTAGTTCTTTTTATTACTTTATTGTTTGCAAATTTTGCAGAGAGTATAGCCGAGGGTAGAGGCAAGGCGCAAGCAGCCACTTTAAAGCAAAGTAAAAAAGACTTTAAAGCAAGAGTGATTAAAAACGATGGTAGTGAAGAAATGCTAAGCGCTAGCAAATTAAAAATCGGAGATGTTGTTTTAGTTAAAGCAGGAGAACTTATACCTAATGATGGAGAGATTATTGAAGGAGCAGCCAGCGTTGATGAGTCAGCGATTACTGGAGAAAGTGCACCTGTGATGCGTGAAGCAGGGGGTGATTTTTCTTCTGTAACCGGAGGAACGACAGTTTTAACAGATTTTTTAAAAATTAAAATTTTAGTAGGTGCTGGAGAAAGTTTTTTAGATAAAATGATCAATTTGGTTGAAGGAGCCGCACGCCAAAAGACACCCAATGAAATTGCATTAAATATTCTTTTAATTGTCCTTAGTCTAAGTTTTTTAATCGTCGTAGTTAGTTTATATCCTTTTGTGCAATTTTTAAATGTTAATTTGCCTATTTCTTGGCTAGTTGCTTTGCTTGTATGTTTGATTCCTACTACTATTGGAGGGCTTCTTTCGGCCATAGGTATAGCAGGAATGGATAGAGTAACTCGTTTTAATGTGATAGCGCTTTCTGGAAAAGCAGTGGAAAATTGTGGCGATGTTGATACTATGATCTTAGATAAAACAGGTACGATCACTTTTGGAAATCGTTTGGCTAATGAATTTTATGAAGCTCAAGGAGTGGATAGGGATCGATTAATCCATGCTTGTTTATTATCTTCTTTAAAAGATGAAACGCCAGAAGGAAAAAGTATTGTTGCGTTAGCAAGTAAAATGGGATATCAACGCGATCAAGAAGAAATTCAAGAAGTGATCGAATTTAGCGCTCAAAATAGAATGAGTGGAGTTAATTTAAAAGATGGTACTCAAATTCGCAAAGGGGCTTTTGATACGATTAGGGTCTATATTGATGAAATGGGTGGAGAAATTCCAAGTGATTTGGAAGCAAAAGTCATGCAAATTTCAAATCTAGGTGGAACCCCTTTAGTGGTGAATCAAGATAAGGAAATTTTGGGAGTGATTTATCTAAAAGATACTGTAAAGCCAGGCCTTAAAGAACGATTTGCAAAATTAAGAAAAATGGGCATCAAAACCCTTATGTGTACGGGAGATAACCCATTAACAGCAGCTACAATAGCCAAAGAAGCCGGACTTGATGGTTTTATAGCAGAATGTAAGCCAGAAGATAAAATAGAAGCTATAAAAAAAGAACAAGCTGAGGGTAAAATTGTCGCAATGACAGGAGATGGTACTAATGATGCTCCAGCACTCGCACAAGCTGATGTTGGCATAGCGATGAATTCAGGAACCGCAGCTGCTAAAGAAGCAGCTAATATGATTGATCTTGACTCTAACCCTACAAAAATTTTAGAAATTGTTGAAATAGGCAAAGGTTTGTTGATCACTAGAGGAAGTTTGACAACCTTTAGTATGGCTAATGACATTGCTAAATATTTTGCTATTTTACCAGCTATGTTTAGCGTGGTTTTGCCACAGATGCAAATTTTAAATATTATGCATTTAGCAACCCCTCAAAGTGCTATTTTATCGGCATTGATTTTTAATGCTGTGATTATTCCTTTGCTTATACCTATTGCTATGCGTGGTGTTAAATTTAGACCTATGAAAAGTGAAATGTTGCTTTTAAGAAATTTAGGGATTTACGGAATTGGAGGAGTGATCGCTCCTTTTATTGGTATTAAAATTATCGATATCCCTACGGCTTGGCTACTTCGAATTTTAGGAGTTTGATTATGGTTAGAACTTTGCTTAGTTTTTTTATCTTTATACTTGTTTTGTGTTGTGCTATTTATCCTTTTGTATTAAATGAGGCAGCTAGATTTATTTTTCCTTATGAGGCGAGCGGAAGTTTAATCGATGAAAATGGACAAGCTACACTCGATGTAAATAAGGCGGTCGGATCAGAGCTTTTAGGTCAAGCTTTTAATGAGCCTTATTTTTTACATGGAAGAAGTTCAGCTGTAAATTATAATATAAGCGATACTAATCAAAGCAGTGTTAATTCAGGTGGTTCTAATTATGCTATGTCTAATCCTGCATTAAAAGAACGCATGATAAAGGATTTAAATCAATTTTTAAAACAAAATCCAAATGTTTCAAAAAAGGAAATTCCAATTGATTTATTAAGTGCTTCAGCTTCAGGACTTGATCCACATATTAGCAAACAAGCAGCATGGATACAAATTCCTCGTATAGTTAAATTTTCAAAATTAAGTAGAAATCAAGTAGAGAAAATCATCAATAATAACACACAAGATAAATTTTTAGGTATTTTTGGCGAGATGAAAGTTAATGTTTTAAAAGTGAATATAGCTATAAATAAGGTCATGAAAAAGAGTAAAAATGCAACGACAAACGCCCGAACAAATTCTTAAAAAATTTGAAGTAAAAGCTAAAGAAGAAGAAAAAAATAAATTTGCTAAATTAAAAATATTTTTAGGCTATGCAGCAGGATCTGGCAAAACCTATGCTATGTTAAGTGAGGCTAGAAATTTATTGCAAAATGGAGTCGATGTGGTTTTGGGCTACATAGAGCCACACGATAGACCTGAAACTATGAGTTTGACTGAAGGTTTTGAAAGCATCGAAAATCTTGAAATTTCTTATAAAAATATCACCTTAAAAGAATTTGATCTGGACGCCACTTTAAAAAGAAAACCGGCTTTAGTTTTGGTTGATGAATTAGCACACACGAATGCAAAAGGTCTTAGAAATGAAAAGCGTTTTCAAGATATAGAAGAATTATTAAAAGCGGGTATTGATGTTTATACCACTTTAAATATTCAGCATTTAGAAAGTTTAAATGATTTGGTGGCAAATATCAGTAAAATAGAAGTTAAAGAAAGAATTCCTGATCGTATTTTTGATGAAGCTGATCAAGTAGAACTTGTAGATATTGAGCCTAATAAACTTTTAAAAAGGATGCAAGAAGGTAAAATTTATAAAGAAAAACAGGCTAAATTGGCTTTAGAAAATTTTTTCAGACAAGAAAGATTGGTAGCCTTAAGGGAAATTGCTTTAAGAAGACTTGCATCAAGGGTCAATTTAAGGGCAAATGAGCAAAGGCTTATTAATGATGACTTAACTTATCATACTGGAGAGCATATTTTAGTTTGTATCAATGAAAGCAATGCTAAAGTTATCAGATCAGCTGCAAGACTTGCAAGTGCTTTTCATGCAAAATTAAGCGCCATTTGTATAAAAAATTCTAACCTTGAAGAGGATAAATCATTAAAAGAAAATTTAGAACTTGCAAAGAGTTTTGATGCTGAGATTATTAGTGTTTATGATGAAGATGTAGCGGGCCAAATTGCTGAATATTCTAGTATTAGCAATGTTTCTAAAATAGTTTTAGGCAAAAATAAAAATAAGAAAAAATTTAAAGAAGAAATTTTTGAAGCTGTAGCAAAGAAAAGTCCAAATATTGACTTATATCTAGTCAATGAAAGCGAAATTAAAATGCCAAAAATGACGAGAAAAAAAGGTTTTAATTTTTTAAATTTTATTATGATTAATACTATATTATTATTAGCAATTATTATCGCTTTTATATTCCATCAATTTGACACTCAACCTAGCAATATAGTGATGGTTTTTATTTTGGCTGTTTTTAGCTCTTCTTTTATATCGGATAATAAATTTTATGCTTTGTATTCTTCTTTAATCAGTGTGCTGTTTTATAATTTTTTCTTCTTAAAACCTTTTTTTAGTTTTAAAATTCACGATAGCGCAAATATAATTACGTTTGCGACTATGTTTATTGTTGGTTTTTTAACTTCTGTTTTTACAAGAAGATTAAAACTTCAATCCAAAGAATTAGCAAAAAGATCTTATAGAACAGCGATTTTGCTTGAAAATAGTGAAAAATTAGCTAGAGTAAAAAGCAAACAAGAACTTTGGGAACAACTTGGCAATCAAGCTTTGAAATTATTAAATTTACCTATAATTATTTATCCTATGAGTAAAAATAATATTTTATCTAAGCCTTTATTATTTTTTAATAACGATAAACAAATACTTAAAAATTGTTTCAGTGCTGATGAAATTGCTATCGCTCAATGGGTGGCTACAAATCGTGAAAGAGCAGGACTTTGTACCAATACCTTGCCAAATGCTAATGCGATGTATTTGCCTATAGAAGATGGAGAAAAAACAAAAGGGGTTATTGGTATAGTTTTAAAAGAAAAGCGTCCTTTGCAAGATTTTCAATATGAAATTTTAAACGCTTTGATTAATGAAGTTGGAGTGAGAACAAGGGATATATTTTTGTTATAAATTTTTCATTTTATTGATCTCATCCCTTATAGCTGCTGCTTTTTCAAATTCAAGAGCTTTTGCTGCTTCTAACATTTGTTTTCGAAGTTCTTTGATAAGCTTAGCTCTTTCGCTAGCAGGCATTTTTTCAAGTTTTTTACCTTTGCGATAAATTTCTCCTAAATCTTCTTCATTTTTTAAACTTTCTTCTATGTGACGTTTAACTGAGGTTGGAGTAATATTATGTTTTTTATTGTAAGCTTCTTGAAGTTTGCGACGTTCGTTAGTTGTGTCCATAGCTTCTTGCATGGATTTTGTAATTTTTTTACAAAAAAGCAATACTTTTCCATTGACATTTCTTGCAGCCCTTCCCATAGTCTGTATAAGACTTGTCGTGCTTCTTAAAAATCCTTCTTTATCAGCATCCATAATAGCAATGAGTGAAACTTCAGGCAAATCAAGTCCTTCTCTAAGCAAATTGATACCAATTAACATATCAAAAGCGCCACTTCTAAGATTTCTAATGATTTCGTTGCGTTCTATAGCATCAATATCTGAATGCATGTATTTTACTTTAATGCCAAGCTCTAAATAATACCTTGTAAGCTCTTCGGCTAATTTTTTAGTCAGCACTGTAACTAAGACACGTTCATTTTTATCGATCACTTTTTTAGCTTCGTCAAATAAAATTTCAACTTGATTGTCGCTGTCTTTTAATTCTATAAGTGGATCAAGTAAGCCCGTTGGACGCATAATTTGATGGAAAATATTTTCTTTGCTTAATTCAAGTTCTAGAGGTGCTGGAGTGGCTGAAACAAAAAGAAATTGACAATTTTTATGGATAAATTCATCAAACATTAAAGGACGGTTATCAAGAGCTGAAGGTAGGCGAAAGCCATAATCTACTAAAGTTTGTTTTCTGCTTCTATCTCCAGCAAACATTCCGCGAAATTGAGGTAATGAAACATGACTTTCATCAACGATGACAAGAAATTTTCTATCTTTGATAGCAAAATAATCAAATAGAGTGTAGGGTGTATCTCCAGCTTTTAATCCCGTTAAATGTCTAGCATAATTTTCTACACCTTTGCACATACCTGTGCTCGTAAGCATTTCAAGATCAAATTCAACACGTTGTTTTAAACGTTGATGTTCTACGAGTTTATTTTCTAATTCAAATTGGGCTAAGCGTTCATTTAATTCTTGCTTAATATCTTTAATAGCTTGCTTTAAGCGCGTTTCTCCGACGCTAAATTGACTTGTAGGGTATAAAATAAAGCGTTTTAAATCTTTGCCTTTTTTATTTTCTAAAACATTATAATGATACATGCTATCAAGTTCATCACCAAAGAATTCAAGCCTTACTACTTCATCCTCATAATAAGCAGGATAAATATCTATAGTATCACCTTGCACACGAAAATCTGCACGATCAAAAAAATTATCATTTCTTTTATAACCCATATCTACAAGTTTTTTAAGAAGTTCTTTTTGTGAAATTTGCATACCAAGTTCAAAAATTAAAACCATTCCAATGTATTCATTTGGATTTCCAAGTCCATAATTAGCTGAAACACTTGCAATACACACAATATCTTCGTAGCTTAAAAGTGAAGCTGTAGCACTTAGTCTTAATCTTTCTAGGTCTTCATTTGTGGAACTATCTTTTTCTATAAAGACATCAGTACGTGGAATGTAAGCTTCTGGTTGATAATAATCATAATAAGAGATAAAATACTCCACATGGTTTTTAGAAAAAAAGCCTTTAAATTCGCTATAAAGTTGAGCACACAAGCTTTTATTATGACTCATAATAAGAGTTGGCATTTGAAGTTCTTTGATGACATTAGCCATGGTAAAAGTTTTTCCGCTACCTGTAACCCCTAATAAAGTTTGATATTTATTACCTTTTTTAATACTTTTTACTATGCCTTCTATGGCTTGTTTTTGATCAGGACTTGGTTTAAATTCACTTGTAAGTTCTAGCATAATTTCACTTTGTTAAAATATTTTAAAATTAAAAATTTTAAAAGAAAATACTTTAATTAAAATTAATCTTTTTAAAAACATGAAAATTTATTTTTTTTTGCTACAATTACATAAATATTTTCTATATTTAAATTTTCAATTAAAGAAGGCGAAAAATATGTTTGATGAAAAAATTATTAATACTATGTCAGATAAAGTTAATGAGCTTATTGAAAAGTATAATGAAGTGTGCGAAGCAAATGAGAATTTAAGAAATGAACTTGTAAGCGTAAAGGCACAAAATGAGGCAAAAAGTAATCAAATTATGCGTCTTGAGGAAGAATTAAAATCTCGCAATATAGAAAGTGAGGATATTTACAAAAAAATCGAGGCTGTACTTGGCAAGTGATAATTTAAAACAAGTAATTATCAATGTTTCTGCAAAAGATTTTATTGTTAAATGTAGTGAAGAATTCGCTAATGTTTTAGAGGATGATATTGCTTTAATTTCTGGCGGAACTAAAAAAATTGAACTCAAGCGTTTTGTAGATGCTTTTGTAAAAAAAAGTTATGAAAATTATATTTTAGAAAGAGAACTTAAAAAACTTATAAAAGCTATTAATGAAGAACTCCCAGTCAAATGAAAAAAGCTTTTACCTTGCTTGAGTTGGTTTTTGTCATTTTGATTTTAGGGATACTTTCTAGTTTGGCCTTAAGCTTTTGGGGTAAAAGCAAAGAAGAGGCAAAAATTTTAAAATTAAAAATAGATTATGAAATGTTAAGTTCAGCTTTATCGCTTATGCGAACTCAAGCTGAGCTTAAACAAATTGCTTTTATAACCAATCTTGACAATGCTAAATTTAATACTCCAAGGGAAAAACTTTTTTATAATGCTAACGATTATTCCTTGCTTGATTCTCCTATTTATTCTGATTTTAAATCTTGGATGAAAATTGCATCTAATCAATATAGATTTTTCTTAAATTCAAAAGAATACATTGATTTTACTTATGATTCTAAAGAAGGTATTTTAGAGTGTATAAATTCAAGATATTGTAAAGATTTACAATGAGATATTATGAAGTGTCAGTCTTTGGACTGTATTTACAAAATTTAATTTTTCATAGTGAAAAGGAGATCCCTGCCTTAAGTGAGGTAATTATAGATGTAAAAATGAAAAAAAATCTTAGAGCTTTAGTGATTAAAGAATGCGAAAAGCCAGATTTTCAAACAAAGGCTATTAAAGAGCTTACACCTTTTTCTTTAAGTAAATCTCAATTTAAACTCGCGCAATTTATTTCTTATTACTATGCGGCTAAAATGGGTTTTGTTTTAGGTTTTTTTTCAACAAGTAAAGAGTATAGTTGCAAAAAACTAGAAATTACTAAAGAGCCAAATTTGAGTTTAGGGCAAAAAAAAGCTTTAGACTTTTTAAACAATCAATCAAGTTCTTTGCTTTTTGCAGATACTGGGAGTGGTAAAACTGAAATTTATATTTCTTTGATTAAAGATTATTTAAAAAAAGGAAAACAAGTTTTATTTTTGATGCCTGAAATTTCGCTTACTTCTCAAATGAAAAAACGTTTGCAAATGTATTTTAAAGATAGTTTTTTTTTATGGCACTCTAAAGTTTCTAAAAAGAAAAAACAAGAATGTTTAGAAAGTTTCAATGAAGGCAAAGCTTTATTGATTGCTGGAGCTAGATCCGCGCTTTTTTTACCTTTTAGAAATTTGGGTTTAATCGTGGTAGATGAAGAGCATGATAATTCTTATAAAGCTTCAAATCAACCCTATTTAAATGCTAGAGATTTGGCGCTTTTTTTAGGAGCTAAATTAAATATTAAAGTTGTTTTAGGATCCGCAACTCCTTCTTTGACGAGTTTTTATAAGCAAAAGGTATTTAGACTTAAAGGAACATTTTTTGAAAGCAGGAAACATTTTATATACGATGAAAATGAGTTATCATTAAGTTCTATGCTTTTAAATGAAATACAGGCGAGTTTAAATAAACAAAAGCAAGTGATTATTTTTTTACCTACTCGTGCCAATTTTCGTCAAATTTTTTGTAAAAATTGTGGAGAGACAATAAAGTGTCCATTTTGTTCTATTGCTATGAGTTTGCATAAAAATAGAAATTTATTAAAATGCCATTATTGTAATTTTGCAAAAAATATCGACCAATCCTGCCCTTCTTGCAAAGGTTTAATGCTAGAAGCTAGAAAGATGGGAACAGCGGAACTTAAAGAGCTTTTAGAATCAAAATTTACCCATGCTAAAATAGCAAAGTTTGATAGCGATGAGATTACGAGTATTAAAAAGTTAAATCATATTTTAAAAGAATTTAATGATAAAAAAATTGATATACTTATAGGGACTTCCATGCTTGCTAAGGGACATGATTATCACAATGTCGATTTGAGCGTGATTTTGGGTATTGATGAGTACTTATTTAGACCGAATTTTAGAGCGAGTGAAGAAACTTTAGCTCTAGCTATGCAAGTCGCAGGTAGGGCAGGGCGCAAAGGAGAAGCTAGAGTGCTTTTGCAAACTAAAAATCGTGCTTTTTTTGAAAAATATATACAAAATTATGATGCTTTTTTGCAAGATGAGCTTGAAAATAGAAAAGGTTTATATCCTCCTTTTAAACGTCTTTTAAGATTAATTATAGAAGATAAGGATAAATTAAAAGCGCAAAATTTATGCGAGTATTTAGCTGAAAAATTAGCAACGATAAAAAATATAGAACTCATTGGATATGGGGTTTGCGGAATTGAAATGATTAATACAAAATACCGTTTTCATATTCTTATCCGCAGTGATTCTTATAAAGCTTTAATTGCTATAGAAGAATACGTTTTGCAATTTAAAAATGTCAATGCGGATATTGATCCTATAGATTTTATGTAAAATCATTGTTTTTAAATTTTTGATAATATTTCCAAGAATTGATAATGTCCGGACGATTTTGTTCTAAATGCTGATATTCTTTTTGAAAAATGTTTAGAAATTTCGACGCTAAAGCTTTATTAGAGTTAAAGATAGATAATACCTCTTCTTCTTTCATCATCATAAGTTCATTTTGCTTATCGATCTTTTTTATTTCAAATAAAAAGTTCTGTAAATACTCTTTAACAGTATTAAAAAATTGCGTATCATTTGTAAGTTTTTCTAAATCTTCTTTTTGAATATATAAAGCTATATCATTTGATAAATCATCATCAATAACTAATTTTATTATATTAATTTGTTTATTTTGTCTTGGTCTATCTAAAGTAATAGCAATACTATTTAAAGGATCGATTTCTGTGCTGTATATATCTTTTTTATTGGCATAAAGTGTGATAGGAAAAAGATAGCGAATATAGCCTTTAAATTCTTGAATTTTAAAAAAGGATTGTTTTTCTATATGGGGGGGGGTAAAGCTGAATTTTCGAGCAAGAAAATCCAATGTTTTAAAAGCATTTTCTGGAATAATCGAGTTCATATCTAAATAATAAATTTTATCTTGATTGAAATATCGCAATAAAAAATTTAAGATAAAAACTCCGTTATTCAGCTCTTCAAAATCAACTTTAATTTCAGTTTTTTTATTGTGAGTTAAAAATTCAATATAATTTCTATAATCATAAGTGAGATTAAAATCACGTGGATAATTTCTTGAAACTTTTGTCCAATCTCTTCCCCAATTATGTTTTAAAATCCCTATAGGATCTCTAACACTACAAATGATTTGCGTATTAGGATCAAGTAAATTTAGAAATTTATCAAAATTAGGAATATTAAGTTCTGAAATATTTATAGCATATTGATCAATATTGCTATTTAAATACATATAATGGATGCAATATCTTTCTTTGGCGTCATTAGGGGAAGTCCAAGAAGGAAAACATAAAACATCGCAACCCTCATTAAGATATCTTAAAAATGCAGCAGCACCGACTCCATGAGGCGAAATATAGATAAATTTATAGTGTTTAGGTAAGGGCAAATTTAAATCCCAAGCAAGTTCTGCGCAATATCTGCTCGAATCTGTGTCTATGAAGTCAGGATTAATCAAAGGAGGATAAGGGCTATTTAAATAATTTTCTTTAAATTCATGTGAGTTTAACCATGTGCAAATAATGTTAATATTTTCTGTAATAAAATTAAAAAAGTTTTCATTGTGGGAATTTTTTAAAGCTTTTAACAAAATTTTGGCTCCAGTTGGATTTAAATTATCCCGTATAAATTCTAATAAATTTTGCATATTTTATAAGTATTTTTGTAAATGATCTAAAATGATAGCTACTTTTTTTTCAAGATTATCAAGTTTAGAATTATCTACAATCAGATCAGGATGTGGCTCGTCAAAATCAATATCAACTCCCACAACATTTTTAATATCACCTTTTAAAGCACCGCTATAGAGCCCTTTTTTATCTCGTTTTTTTAATTCTTCAAAATCACATTTTATATAAATTTCAAAGTAATTTTTAAATCGTTTTCGGTTGTATGTATAAATTTCATCCCACATGGAAATCGTACTTACAATAACTATCATTCCTTGAGAACTTAAAAAATGGGCGAAATTAGAACGTTTTAGTGAAACTTCAATACGCCCTTCTTTTTCATAGCCATAATGTCCCAAAAGATCTCTTAATTCATCGCCGTCAAGATAGATAATATTGTTTAATTTTTCTTTCAATTTTCTACATAATTCTTCAGCAATATAGCTTTTCCCACTACCTGCTAAACCTGTTAGCCAAATCACTCCACCATTTTTTAAATCTTGCATTATTTTTTCCATATATTTAATAAAAATTAGATATAGAGATTATATAAAAATAAACTTTAGTTAAAGCAAAAAAAGTTAAAATTTTAAAAATAATATTTAAAAAAGAGTTTGCGTATGAAGGTAGAGAGATTTAAAACAAAACAGATTAAAGTGGGAAATGTTTTAATAGGGGGTAATGCACCTATTTCAGTCCAATCGATGTTATTTACAAAAACTAGAGATATAGAGGGTTGTTTAGAGCAACTTAATCGTCTTTATTTTGCTGGAGCAAATATAGTACGTTTAGCTTGTTTGGATATGGCAGATGCAAGGGCCTTAAGAGAAATTAAAGCAAAGAGTCCATTGCCTTTGATAGTTGATATTCATTTTAATCATAACTTGGCTGTATATTGTGCTGAATTTATTGATGGTGTGAGAATTAATCCTGGAAATATTGGTTCCAAAGAAAATATTAAAGAAGTTGTAAAGGCTTGTAAAGAACGCAATATTCCTATACGAATAGGAGTAAATCATGGTTCCATAGAAAAACAATTTAGCGATAAATTTGGATATGGTATAGAGGCTATGCTAGAAAGTGCTTTATATAATATTAAGCTTTTAGAAGATTTAGATTTTACAGATATTAAAATTTCAATGAAAACTTCGGACACTCAAAAAACGATAGAGGCTTATGAAAGATTGCGTCCTCTATGTGATTATCCATTTCATTTAGGCGTTACAGAGGCAGGAACTAAATTTCATAGCACAGTAAAAAGCTCTATAGCTTTGGGAAATTTACTTCTTAAAGGCATAGGTGATACCATGCGTGTGTCTATGACAGGAGAACTTGAAGAAGAAATTCGCGTTGCAAAAGCAATTTTGCAAGATAGTGGAGTACAAAAAAGTGGAGTTAATATCATTTCATGTCCGACTTGCGGAAGGATACAAAGTGATTTGCTTGGCGCAATTAAGATTGTAGAAGAGAAAACCAAACATATTAAAGAACCGATTAATATTAGTGTTATGGGATGTGTGGTTAATGCTTTAGGTGAGGCTAAGGGAGCTGATGTCGCTATAGCTTTTGGAAAAAATCAAGGACTTGTTATAAGACATGGCGAGGTTGTTGCCAAGCTAAAAGAAAAAGATTTAGTTGATAGATTTTTATTAGAAGTTGAAGATGAGGTAAAAAGTAGAACAATATAAAGAATAAAGCAAGGTTTTCCTTGCTTTATTAAAATGGCCAAATAGCCTCTATCACTTTACTTCCCCAAGGTTTTCTAGTGCTTCTATCTACTTCACCTTCAGTTTTATAAAGAATTTTTGCATCTGCAATGTATTTGCTATCTATAGTATTGTCTTGTCCAATATCGTAAGGACGAATCACTCCACTTAATTGTATGATTTGTTTTTCTCCATTAATTAAAAGTTCTCTTGAACCTTCAATAAAATAATTACCATTAGATAAAATTTTGATCACGCGAGTTGAGATGGTTGTATTAAAACTTTCATTACGGCTTTGAGATCCTGATCCTTGATAATTATTTGTGCTATTGGTTTGAAAACCAATATTAGAATACGCATTTACTTTATTGATTGCATTTTTTAAAATTCCAGAGCCACCAGTTAAAGCTCCTCCACCTAAATTCGAAGTATTGGTTCTGCTTGTAGCTTTATTGGCTTGAGTACTTTGAGTGGTGCTTTCTTGAATGACTACTGTCACCAAATCATTAACATTCATTGCTTTTTTGTCTGAAAATAAAGGATTATCTCCTTTGCCAAAAAGCGATCCTGGTGCTGTTTCTATATTGTTACTTTGTTTAGGGGCAAGCTCTTCGACATAAGCAGGCGGTTTCATGGAAATTTGAGGATCCACAGTAGCAGAACAACCAAAAAACACAAATGGTAGGGTGTAAAATAAAATTTTTTTCATTAAAATCGTCCTTTAAATTTATGAATTTTTATTTTTTTTTGTTAAAATAATATTTATAAAAATGTAAAGCAAAGAGTGTTCCACTTTTTTAAAGTAAAAGGAGAAATAATGGAAAATCTTTATTTAATAAGATCTAAGAGTGATGATCAAAGCATTATAGTTAGTTTAAAATTGCTAGAATATTATAGTCAAAACTATAAAAATATGGCAATTTATTGCCCAGTGGTTTCTAAGCATGACATTTCTATTTTTCAAGAGTGGCTTAAACAATTTAATATCAATCAAAATATAGAAAATACTTATAGTTTTGTCGATAAAGATGCTATAGAAGAATTTAGTAAAGATTCTAATGTTTTTTTTAATATTATTTTAAAAACTTATGAAGAATTAAAAGAAAAATATGAATTTGTTTTAACGATCGGTTTTTCTAAATTTGGCGTATTAGATGCTTTTGGACTTAATGTTAAAATCGCTAAAAATCTTAATACTCCAATTATCGCTGATGTTTGCAATGAATATAAAGCAATGACTCAAAAACATCTCGATAAGCTTTTAAATGGTAAAAATTATGTTTTAATTGATGAAAATATTGATTTTGATAAAATCGCTCAATTAAAATCTTATGATTTTGTAACCCCTTATCGTTTTAAGTATGAAATGATTAAAAAAAGTATTAAAGATAAAAAAACAGTTGTTTTGCCAGAAGGTAACGATGAAAGAATTTTAAAAGCTTGTGATATTTTATTAAAAACTGAAGTTGTTGATCTTATTATTTTAGGAGATGAAAAAGAAATCAAGCAGAATGCAGAAAAATTAATGCTTGATATTAATTCTGCAAAAATGATCAACCCTTATAATTCAGATTTATGTGAAGAATTTGCTAATATGCTTTATGAGGCAAGAAAATCCAAAGGAATGACTCTTGATCAAGCTAAAGAATTAGTCAAAGATAAGACTTATTTTGGAACTTTACTTGTGCATAGTGGAAAAGCTGATGCTATGGTAAGTGGAGCTTCTACAACCACCGCCGAAACTATTCGTCCTGCACTTCAATTGATTAAAACTCAAGAAGGGGTAAGTTCTGTTTCAGGGTTATTTTTCATGGGCTTAGAAGATAAAATGTTAGCTTTTGCAGATTGCGCTGTTAATCCTAATCCAACAGCCGAGCAATTAGCCTCTAGTGCTTATGTTAGCGCTATGACTGCAAAATCTTTTGGATTAGATCCTAAGATCGCTTTGCTTTCTTATTCTAGCGGGGATAGCGGAAAAGGAGAAAGCGTAGATCTTGTAAAAGAAGCCCTTAAAATAGCTAAGGAAAAATATCCAGAATTAAACATAGATGGCCCTATGCAATTTGATTGTGCTTATGATCCTAAAACAGCAGCTTCAAAAATGCCAGAGTCTAAAATAGCAGGACAGATTAATGTTTTTATATTTCCAGATCTTGATGCTGCAAATATTGGTTATAAAGCTGTGCAAAGAACAGCTGATGCTTTGGCAATTGGTCCTATTTTACAAGGTCTTAAAAAGCCAGTGAATGATTTAAGTCGTGGATGTTTGGTTGATGATATCGTAGATACCGTCATTTTAAGTGCTGTTCAAGCTCAATAATTTTAATAAAGGATAAAAATGAAAGTTTTAGTTTTAAATTCAGGCTCATCATCTATAAAATTTAAATTTTTTGATGATAAGGTAGTTAAGGCAAGTGGTTTAATTGAAAAAATCGGCGAAGAAACCTCTAAAGTTGTTTTAAAAAATACTCTAAACGATGAGAAATTTGAAAGAGATATTGCTATAAAAGATCATGAGCATGGTTTGCAAGTTTTAAATGAACTTTTTAAAGAATCAGGAATTTTAGAAGATCTTAAAGTTCTTGATGGTTGCGGTCACCGTATTGTTCACGGAGGAAAAACTTTAACAAAACATTGTTTAATAGATGATCATGTGCTCAATGAAATTGATAGGGTAAGTGTTTTTGCACCTTTACACAATCCAGCTCATTTAGCCGGTATAAAAACAATGATCAAAGCTGCTCCAAATGTACCAAATGTTGCAGTTTTTGATACAGCTTTTCATCAAACAATGCCTGATTATGCTTATATGTATGCTTTACCTTATGAATTTTATGATAAAGATGGCATAAGAAGATATGGTTTTCACGGAACTTCTCATGCTTATGTGAGCTCAAAAGCTGCTAATTTATTGGGCAAGAGTAGCGTAAATGTGATTTCAGCTCACCTTGGAAATGGAGCAAGTGTTTGTGCTGTAGAAAATGGAAAGAGTGTAGATACATCTATGGGATTTACTCCTCTTGAAGGTCTTGTTATGGGAACTCGTTGTGGAGATATGGATCCTGCAATTATACCTTTCATTAGCAAGGCAAGAGGCTTGAGTATAGATGAAATTGATAATTTGATGAATAAAAAAAGTGGTGTATATGGAATTTGTGGCTATAATGATTTTAGAGATATTGAGTCGCGAGTTGAAAAAGGAGAGGAAAAAGCGCGCTTAGCTTTTGATATGTTTTGCTACCGCTTAGTAAAATATATAGGAGCTTATCTTGCAGTATTGCCAGGAGCTGATGGTATTATTTTCACAGGCGGAATAGGTGAAAATTCTTCCTTAGTAAGACAAAAAGTGTGTGAAAAACTAGCTCATCTTGGTATTGAACTTGATTTAAATTTAAATAGTCAAAGAATGTCGACTGAAAGAATAATAAGCACTGCAAATTCTAAAATCAAAGTTTGTATTATTCCTACAGATGAAGAATTTGAAATTGCAAGAGTCACGGAAGAGCTTGTAAATAAAGGTTAAAAACCTTTATTTTATTATTTAGAGCATGAAAAAATTTAAAGATTTTAGTCTTAATTTTCTCTTTAAAATATCGGATCAACCAGTTATTTTGCGTGATTTACTTGAAGCTAATGCTTTATTTAATGATGGAATGCTTGTTGATCCTTCTAAACTTAATTTTAATTTTAAAATTTTAAATTCTTATTTGTATTTTAGTATTCTTTGTGTGCTTATTTTATTGCCTTTATTGCTTGTTACACATTATTTTCTTATGCGTCTTGATTTTCATATAAGCATAATCAGTGCTGTTGCTGCGACTGCTTGTGTTTTTATAAGTTATGATATTTTTAAGATTTATACTCGAAAAATTATTTCAAAACAATTGATAAAAAAAGCTTGGGGTTTGCATTTTCCTTATTTTTCATATGAAAAATATTCCTTATTAGCAAGTAAACTTTATAAAGAAGCTTTAAAAGATGATGTTTTAAAAAAGAATTTAGAAAAATATGTGCTAGAAAAAATCATTCAATCTAAGTAATCAAGAATTTGATTTTGAAAACGCATGTTTTCTAATCTTCTTTTTAAATCCTTATTTTCTTCATTAAGTACACTTTCTTCTGTTTTTAAAGTAGCAATTTCTCGGCTTAAATAATAAATTTGATTTCTTATATAAATTTGTGGAGCAAAAAGCAATAAAGCAAAACTTACAAGCAAGATAGCAAAAAGCAAGTGATTAAACGTTAAATTTCTATCTTCTTTGGTTGCATCCGTAAAGCCTTCTAAAAGGGTATTTTTAACTTTTTGGGTGTCTTCTTCCACAGGATTTTTTTTCAATGATATATCAGATGTATTTTCGGTATGTATTTTTTTTTGTAAATTTTCTAAACTTTGTTTAAAATTGGTTTGAGAAATTTTTGGATTTTTTTTATCTGATTTTTGGTTATTCGCTTTTTTGGATAGTTGAGGTTCTTTATTATTTTTGTTTAAATCCTTAGCTTCTACTTTGTCTTCTTGTATTTTTTTAGTTTGTAGATCTTTTTCTGTTTTTTTTAGAAAAAATAATTTTTTCTTATTTTTTTGTGTATATGAATTTTTATTTTTTTCTTTTATCTTAGAAAAAATTTTTTTAGCTAAGGATTGTTTTTCTTCTAATTTTACATTGATTAAATCTTCTTTAAGATATATATTTGATTTTTTGGAATTTTTTGTTTCATATTCATCTTGATTAAATAAATTCCGCGGTTGTTTATTAAGACGTCTTTTGAAAATATCATTACTAGAGATAATTTCATTTTTAAGTTCATCATCTAAGGGTTTTCCTTGATTCATAGCACGCGAAAAATTTAGCATTTTCTGACGTATATTTTGTTTTTCTTTTAAAAAATCATCTTCTAACATTATTTTTCCATATTTTTAAAATGAAATAAACGCATTTTTGCGCAACTAGATCTTGAATTTTGCATTATTTCTTCTTCGCTTGCAATGATAACTTTTTTATTTAAAATTTTTCCTAAAGAATGATTGTTTCCGCATTCGCAACGTAAAGCTTTTTCATCGCAAATACAATTTTTAGACCATTTTTTGAAATAATTTTTTACGATTCTATCTTCTAAAGAATGAAAACAAATTATAGCTAAAATACAATCTTTTAGCTTTATTTTTTCTAATTTTTCTAAAAAGATTTTTAAAACTTCAAGTTCTTGATTAACTTCAATTCTAATGGCTTGGAAAACTAACGTAGCTTTAGAAACTTTTCTATGATTTTGCTTAGTTGCACCTATAATTTTTTGCAATTCTTTAGCGCTTTTTATAGGTTTTTCAATTCTTGATTGGCAAATTTTTTTAGCAATTAAATAAGCATCATCTAATTCGCCATACTCTTTAAAAATATAAGCAAGTTGTTCACAAGCATAGGAATTAACAATATTAAAAGCCGAAATTTTAGCATTTTGATTCATTCTCATATCTAAAAAATCAGAATTAAGATTAAATCCTCGTTCATTATTGTCTAATTGATAGGATGAAATTCCAATATCTGCTAAAATTCCTCTTAGTGAATTTGTAGAAATTTGATCAAGAATTTGACTAAAATTTGTTAAGAAAAATTGTGTTCTATCTTTAAACTTTTCAAGACGTTTTTTAGAAAAACTAAGGGCCTCTTGATCTTGATCACAAGCAATAAGTTTGATATCGGGATGATTTTTGAGTAAAGATTCACTATGGCCACCAAAGCCTACAGTACAATCTAAAAAATATCCGCAATTTAAATTTTCAAAAGCCTTATTGACTTCATCAAGCAACACTGGAATGTGTGGAATTTCCAAGCTAAATCCTAAATTTATTGATTGATTTTGATATTATAACTTATTTTAATGTCAAAATCAAAAAAAGAAATAATACTTTTATGTTAAATTAAACTCCACTTAAAAACTTATATGTTAAAATATCGAACTTATTTTTTTATCAAGGAATAGTATGCTTACTTGGATGCAGCATCATAGGAAATACCTTATTATTACTATATGGATTAGTACTATTGCTTTAGTTGGAGCTGTTTTTGTGAATTGGGGTGCTTATGATTTTAACCTTGATCGCGCTTCAAATGCGGCTATTGTAGGAAATGAGAAGATAAGTTATAATGAATTTAATACACGATATAATCAAGTTTTTAATTATTACAATCAGATTAGCAATGGTAGTTTAGATGAAAAGAGTGCCGAAAAGATCGGCTTGAAAGAATTGGCTTTAAATTCACTTATAGAAGATAAACTTTTATTAAATTTTGCTAAAGATTTGGGCTTAAACTCTAGCGATGATGAAATCATAAACAAGCTTGCTCAAACAAGGGTTTTTCAAAATCCAATAGGCGAATTTAATAAAACAATTTATTATGAAATTTTACATGCAAATGGTTTTATGCCTAAAGATTATGAAAAAATTCTTTCCGATGAAGTTATTATTGATAAATTAAATAAAATTTTCAATTTACCTTCTAGCGAAAATGAGATAAAAATGCTGGCAACTGCTTATTTTATGAGAGATTCTTTGAGTGTTGCGGAATTAGATTATGATAAAAAGAATATAAAAGTCAATGAAGAAGAATTGAAAAAATTCTGGGAGCAACAGAAGCAAGATTATAAGACAAGTCAAACTTATGAAATTTCTACATATTTTTTACCGTTAAATGATCAAAAATTTACAGAAGAAGAATTGCAAAAATTTTATAATGATGAAAATAATCGATTAAATTATAAAGATCAAAATGGTAAAATTTTAGATTTTAAATCAGTAAAGGATAAGGTTGCTAAAGATTATGGTTTAATCCAGCTTAAAAATTTAGCTAACACTAAATTTTTAGAACTAAAAAATAATAAAGAGCAATTTCAAAAAGATGAAAATGTTTCGGATTTGAGTGTTTATTATCCTTTAGAGCTTTTATCTAAGATAAAAAATGGAGATCTTTTAAGACCTGTTAGATATAAAGATGGCTATATGATTATTAAAGTTAATAAAATTGATCCTATAAGAATTAAAACTTTTGAAGAAGCTAGGAATGAAATTTTGCCTTTATATTTAAGCGAAAAGTCTAAAGAAAATTTAGAAAAAGAAGCGAAAGAGAAATTAAAAGATTTTAAGGGTGAAAATATAGGTTTTGTGACTAGGGATTCTCTACTTAGTGATGTTAAAATGGATAACAATATTTTTAATGATGCTGAGTTTAGTTATTTTTTAACTAATGTTTTTAACTCTGATGAAAATTCTTCTTATGTTCTTTTAAGCGATAATAAAGCAGTTCTTTATAAAATTAATAAGCAAAAGATTGATCTTAGCAACGATAAGCTAAATCAGCATTATAAAACATTAAAGCAGAATTTAGAAGTGTTAAAAGCTGATATGATCAAACAGGAATTAATTGATCAATTAAGAAAAACATATCCAATAAAAATTTATTACAAAGGGAAGTGATTTTGAATATACTAGGAATTGACTTAGGTTCGACTCAAACTTGTGCTATTATTGCGCAAAAAGATGATGAAGGTTTAAAAATTATTGGTTTTTCAAAAGCAAAAACCAATGGCGTAAAAAAAGGTGCTATTACAAATATCGAACTCGCTTCAAAATCCATTGAAGAAGCAGTAAGAAATGCTGAGATGATGAGTGGTGTACATTATGATAAAGTTGTTGTTTCAATTTCTGGAGCATACACCAAGAGTGTTGATAGCATAGGAGTTGTAAATATTCCAAATCATGAAATTGGAATCAAAGAAATACATCGAGCAGTAAGCACTGCAAAACATACGGCTAATATACCAAGTGGATATGAAATCATTCATGTTTTACCCTATAATTTCAAAGTTAATGATTTAGAGCATGTAGATGATCCTTTGGGGATGAGCGGAAGTCGTTTAGAGGTTTCAACTCATATTGTTATTTCTCAAGAATCCCATATTAAAAATTTAAAAAAAGCTGTAGAATTAGCAGATTTAAGGGTTGATAATATAGTGCTTTCTGGTTATGCTTCATCCATAGCTTGTTTAGATGATAGTGAAAAAGAACTCGGATCTGTTCTTATTGATATGGGTGGTGCAATTTGTGATATGGTAGTCCATACAGGAAATTCTATCCGTTATAATGATTGTTTACAGATTGGTTCTATTAATATCACTCAAGATTTATCCATGGCTTTGCATACTCCACTTAAAGAGGCTGAAAAAATTAAACTCAATTATGCCGCTTTATCGCAACAACCTAATGCGCTTATACAAATTCCAACAATGGGTGATGAAAAAAGAGTTAATGAAGTTTCTTTGGATATTATTTCTGAAGTTATTTATGCTAGAGCAGAAGAAACTTTGATGATTTTAGCAAAAATTTTAAGTGATAATCGTTATGCTAATAGTATAGGTGGTGGTGTAGTGCTTACTGGAGGAATGACTAAGTTGGCAGGAATCGATGAATTAGCTCCTGCTACTTTCGATAATCGTTCTATTAGAATAGCAACTGCAAGAAAAGATTTGATAACAAGTTTTAATGAGATCTTTAATGATCCTGAAAATACTTGTGCCATAGGACTTTGTCTTTACGGTGCAGGTTATTTTACCCCTTATGAGCTTGATTCTAATGAAAAATTAAGATATAAAGGTGAAATAGAAAATTATAATCGCCAAATTAGACAAGAGATTATTCCTCAAAAAGAAATAGAAAATGAAATAAAATCTGATTTTTTTGATGAAAATTTGCAAGAAAATGATACAATAGCAATTCAAGAACAATTGGATTTTAAAGAGACGCGAGAAAAAAAATCTGGCCTTTTTTCAAGCGTGTGGCATAAAATAGTAAATCAATTTTAACAAGGAGAGAATTTTATGAATGAATTTTTAGTAGAAGAGATGCAACATAATAAAGGTGCGAAAATTAAAGTTATAGGTTGCGGCGGCGGCGGCGGTAATATGATCAATCATATGGTTAAAATGGGATTAAATGATCTTGATCTTATTGCTGCTAATACTGATGCGCAAGCCATCTCTACATCTTTGGCAAAAACTAAAATTCAACTTGGTGAAAAGAAAACAAAAGGACTTGGAGCAGGTATGCTTCCTGAAGTTGGAGCAGAGAGTGCTAGAGAGAGTTTTGAGGAAATCAAAGCAAGTTTAAGCCAAAGTGACATAGTTTTTATCGCATCTGGTTTTGGGGGTGGAACTGGAACAGGTGCTACTCCCGTTATTGCACAAGCGGCTAAAGAAATTGGAGCTTTAACAGTTTCTGTAGTTACTATGCCTTTTAGCTTTGAAGGTAAACAAAGAAAGAAACTTGCAGAAAGTGGACTTCTTGAGTTAAAAAAAGAAAGCGATTCTATCCTTGTAATTCAAAATGAAAAACTTCTAAGTATTATTGATAAAAAAGCGAGTATGAAAGAAGCTTTTAAATTGGTTGATGATATTTTAACTCGTGCGGTGAAAGGTATGGTTTCTATACTTTTAGATAATGGTGATATCAATGTTGACTTTGCGGATGTTAGAACTATTATGAGTCATAGAGGACTTGCTCTTATGGGCGTTGGAAGCGCTGAGGGCGAAAATGCTGTCGAGATAGCTTTGAAAAATGCTATAGAGTCTCCTTTATTGGATGGTATGGATATTAAAGGGGCTAAGGGCGTGATTTTACACTTTAAAACAAGTTCTAATTGCTCTTTATTTGAAATTTCTGCAGCGGCTAATAGTATTGAAGAGAAAGTTGATGAAAATGCAAAAATTATTTTTGGATCAACTATGGATGACACTATGGAAGATAGAGTTGAAGTTACTATTATTGCTACAGGTTTTGAAGATAAAGACACTGTTGAGAAAAAATCTTCAGAAGAAACTGAAGTGTCTAAAAAAAATCCTTATTTAAATCTTAAAAAAGTAAGTGGTGGTTTTGATGAAGAGATTATGGCTCAAATAGAAACTCCTACATTTTTACGCCGACAAATGGATTAAAACTACAAGGCTTAAAAGCCTTGTATCTCTCCTCTGTAATTTCTTTATTTTATTCTTTATTTTTCTATATTTTTAAAAGTTGGAACACTCTTTGCTTTATATCTTTATGTAAAAACAATTTTATAGGTGAAAATATGCAAAATGGATATTATCAAGCAGTAGGCGGAATGGTAACTCAGTTTAATAAACTTGATGTTATTACAAACAATCTTGCCAATATCAATACAAGTGGATATAAAAGAGATGATGTTGTAATTGCAGATTTTAAAAGGATTTTTAAAGAAACTCAGGATGTGTTGCCTATAGAAAACAATACAAGAGATGCTTCACGCTTTATCAATACTACCATAGATAGCGTACCGCAAGTTTCTCAAGAATATACAGATTTTAGTTTAGGCTCCTTAAAGGCAACTAATAATCCTTTAGATTTTGCAATAACAAGAGATGATGCTTTTTATCTAGTTCAAACAAAAAATGGAGAAATTAGATTAAGCAAGGATGGAAATTTTCAATTAAATGAAGAGGGTTATTTGGTAAATAAGCAAGGTTATAAGGTATTAAGCAGTGATTATTTTAACAATCCTGAAAATGCCGCTATTAAAATTCCAAATGGATCTTCGCAAATTAGTGTGGATAAAGATGGAAATATCGAAGTTGATGGCACAAGAAATGCAAGATTATTTATTGCTCAAGTAGATGATATGAGAGCCTTGCAAAAAGATGGAGATAATGTTTATAAAATCGATGATTTAACTCGCATTAGAGACTTGGATAATTCTAACGCAGTGCGTCAAGGTTTCTCTCAAGGCTCCAATGTCAATCCGGTTGTTGAAATGGTAGGTTTGATTGAAGCTAATAGAATGGTTGAAATGTATCAAAAAGTTATGACAGCCCATATGGATGATTTAAACCAAGAAGCTATCAATAAACTTGCATCTGTTAAATAAGATTAAAAATTAAAAGGATAAAAAATGATGAGATCACTTCATACTGCTGCTACTGGGATGGTAGCGCAGCAAACACAAATTGATGTTACTTCTAACAATATTGCCAATGTTAATACAGCTGGCTTTAAGAAAAGTCGTGCCGAATTTGCTGATTTGATGTATCAGGTTATGAAATATGCCGGAACTTCTACTTCAGCTACAACCCTTTCACCTTCTGGTATAGAAGTGGGTGTTGGTGTGCGTCCTACTGCTGTAACAAAAGTTTTTACAGAAGGAAATTTAAAAGCAACGAGTACAGATAGTCTTGATATGGCTATTGCTGGAAATGGTTTTTTTCAAATTCAGCTCCCTGATGGAACTATAGGATATACAAGAAATGGACAATTTACAAAAGATAATGAAGGTAATATTGTTAATTCTGATGGCTATAAATTACTTCCTGAAATGACCATACCAGAAGGCGCAACTGCTATCAATGTAGCCACTGATGGAACGGTATCGGTTATGCTTCCTGGGGAGCAACAAGAAACTCAAATCGGACAAGTAGAATTGGTGCAGTTTATCAATCCAGCAGGGCTTCACTCTATGGGAGATAACTTATATCTTGAAACAGGCGCAAGCGGTGCTCCGGTTGCTGGAATCGCAGGACAAGACGGACTTGGAACAATCAGACATGGTTTTGTGGAGCTTAGTAATGTTCAACTTGTCGAAGAAATGACAGATCTTATCACAGGGCAAAGAGCCTATGAAGCTGGCTCAAAGGCTATAACAACAAGTGATGATATGCTCGGCATTGTAAATCAGTTAAAACGATAATTAATTTGTTTTTTAGTCTTATTTTAGAAATTCCAAAATCAATACTAAATCATTTCTCGTTCCACTTATCCAAAGTGGAACAAATTTTGCTTATATTTATAAGATATTTAGATTTGAAGGCAGAACAATTCTAAAATCAAAGGAATAAATATGAGTATCTTCAGTATTAATGATAACTCAAATTATACTTCTATACTTTCACAAGCAAAAGCCAATAAAGAAAGTAAAGAAAATTCAAAAATAAATTTTGCCAATACTTTCTTAAAACAAAATGTCACTAAATTAAATGAAATAGAAAATAAAAATTCACAAACTTTAATAAGAAGTGAAGTATTAGATAATCAATCAAATTCTATTAATAATAATATCAATAAAAACTATTATACTAAAACAAATTCTCCTAATTATGATATATCTAGTGAATTTAAAAACTCTATTTATACTTTAAAATTCAAACAAGCAGATATAAGTAATAATACTTCTACCAATACAGCCTATGGTTATAGTGTAGATAAAGATGGTTATATGGGAGAAGACTTTAATGAGGCTGCAGGATTACCAAAAGATTTTAAGATACATAAATCTACTTTGGATGAGATTCAAAGATATAATGAGAATAGTCATTTTTTTGCAGATAAAAAAGAATATTTAGGGATTAGTGGTAATTATTTTACAAACATAGATATGGCAAATACTATTAAACAATACTATAATCAATTTAATCAAATTATAAATCATACTTTTAACGATACCAATAAAACAAGTTTTAGTGAAGCAGATTTAAATAGTTTGCCTAAAGGATATAGTGTATCTGATACAAATAAAGATTTTGCTTCACTTGAAAGATTAGATACGCAAACCATAACAAATTATTACAACACCCAAGAACAATACGATGAAATGGAACAATTAGGAACGATTGCAAGTATTAGCTTAGGATTACAGCCATTAGATTTTACTCCTCAGAGCATGCAAACTCAAAATTTAGATCAAGACAGTGCAAGAG
>NZ_JACHTR010000013.1:0-43563 GCF_020135975.1 Campylobacter sp. W0014
GATTTTTATGATTTTTATGATGGCTTTGATTTTGAACTTAATGATTTTAAAAAATCAAATATTCCTATTAAACCTATTGCATCTTACATTAATAAACGACGTTATAAAAAAAATATGAAGAAGTTAAATATTCCTATTAAACCTATTGCATCTTTAATTGAAGAGTATCAATATAAAGAAAATCAAAAAATAAGTGTGGAAGATTTTTTTAAAAATATTCTCAAAATAGGTTTTAAGGGTTTATGGTTTGGTTGGCAAGGTATGGTTGATTTTAATTTTCTAAAATCAATTCATTTAAAATATGTTAATCAAATTATGCGACATGATGATGTTACTTTTGGAATAATGTTATTTGCCCAATGCAATAATATCTATATACTTACAGAAAAATTATATTACTATCGCATAAGAAAAGGTAGTAATATGAATCATTGCAATGAAAAACCACACATCCCACATTGTAGATTAGAAGATTATACAAAAGCTTTTAATCTATTTGATCAAAAATATTCCGTATACAATGAATATTATAGTTTAAGTAATTTTTTATTGGTAGCTTTTGTTGTTTTTGATTTTTTTATGCACTCTAATTTAAAAAATAAAGATTTGCTTATGCAAATTTTTTCAAACGAGATGAAAGTTTGGAGGAGAGGGATGCTAAATTTTGGCAATAGCTATTATGAGCCTGGTTTGTATTTATCTTTGAAAAAAATATTTCAGTTTTCGGATAATTCTGATGTTAATTTAAAATTTATATCAGGTTTAATTGCTGATATAGCATATTTTAATGATGAGTATGGCACGGCTAAAGCAAGAATTCAAAATGATCTTGCATACAGGCTTGGACAAATTATGGTTATTAATTCTAAATCTTTTTTTGGTATTTTATTTATGCCTATGTTTTTACTAGCGACTGTGATATCATATACGCAGGAAAAAAAGGCTTTTGGAGTAAAAACTATATTGCCAGAATTAACAAAGTATCCAGATTATAAAGAGGGTTTAAAGCTGAGAGAGAGTTACGCTTATAAGCTAGGAGAGGCTTTAATAAAGGGTTTTAAAGAGTGGTACAAAGGAAGATTTTTAGCTTTTCCTTTTAAGGCGTTAAAGCTTTATAAAAAATTTAAATATCAAGAACAAAGCCAATAGTTGAAAGAGATAATTTCTAATGGAGCCTTTGGTATCAATTATCATTCCTATTTATAATGTAGAGAAATACCTTAGAGAATGTCTTGATAGTGTTGTAAATCAAACATTAAAAGAAATAGAAATTATACTAATCAATGATGGTTCGACTGACAGTTGTGGAAAAATATGTGATGAGTATGCTTTAAAAGATAAAAGAATAAAAGTCATCCATAAAAAAAATGCTGGCTTGGGAGCAGCTTTTAATAGTGGATTGGATATAGCTAAGGGAGAATATTGCACAATAGTTGAAAGCGATGATTATATAAAATTAGATATGTGTGAAAAACTTTATACATTAGCTTGCAATCATGATTGTCAAGTGGTTAAATCTGACTTTGTTGGTTTTGAAGATAGAGAAAAACAAAGAGTTTTTAACAATCTTCCTGTGTGCTATGATCAAGATTTATACAATAAAAAAACTAATGCGTATTTAAATCCAAGCATAATTGCAAATTCTTGGAATATGAATCAATCCAGTCTTTATAAAATGGATTTTATTAAAAAATATAATATAAGAGCAAATGAAACAGAGGGGGCTTCTTATCAGGATATAGGATTGTGGTTTCAAATTCTAAGTTTGGCTTCAAGTGTTTATTTTCATCAGGAAGGATTTTATTTTTATAGACAAGATAACGAAAATGCCTCGATTAAAAATAAAGATAAAGTGTATTATGTTTGTGATGAATTTGAGTTTTTGGATAGGTTTCTTGATAAAAACTTAGAGCTTAAAAGAAGATTGCAAGATGTTTTTTATTATTTTAAATTTAAAGTATACTTATGGAATTTAGGGCGTATCGATGATAAGTATAAATTAGATTTTTTGTATAAATTTTCACAAGATTTTTTGTCAATTTATGATAA
Organism: Campylobacter sp. W0014; assembly: GCF_020135975.1. Lineage (NCBI taxonomy): Bacteria > Pseudomonadati > Campylobacterota > Epsilonproteobacteria > Campylobacterales > Campylobacteraceae > Campylobacter > Campylobacter sp. W0014. The sequence goes on from NZ_JACHTR010000013.1 coordinate 2,050, forward strand.
GTTAAATAAAAAATATTTTACCTATGGCGAATTATCAGAGCTTTGGTGTATTGTTAAAAATCCTGAAAAAAGCTATAATAATAGTTTTTTTCATAAGATTAAAAAAAAGATTATTAGATTTAAATATAAGATTTATAAAAAAATTGGTAATTAATTTATTGTTGGTTTATATTTTAAGAAGCAAGATGTTTTATAAATTAACTAATATTTTAAACTTAATTTTTAATATAAAAAATGATTTAGTAAGTCAAGTGTATCAGATTAAACTAGAGAATAAAATGAAATTTTTACTGAACTTTAAATCAATTAAATTCCTTTTTATTAGCTATTTCATAGCTTTTTGGATTAAAATTGCTCTTTTTAAAAAGATTAGGAAAAATAATGCCTAAAATCTCAATCATTCTGCCAACTTATAATGTAGAACCATATATAGAAAGAGCTTTACAAAGTTGTATTAATCAAACTTTTAAAGATATAGAAATCATAGTTGTGGACGATTGTGGCAATGACAAAAGCATAGATATAGCTAAAGAATACGCTAAAAAAGATGAGAGAATAAAGATTATCCATAATGAAAAAAATTTAGGAACCTTTACAAGTAGAAATAATGGAGTTTTAAATTCAAATTCACTTTATATTATGTTTTTAGATCCGGATGATTATTTGGAATTAAATGCTTGCGAAGCTGGATTTGATTTATTGAAAGAAGATAAAGATTTAATAGTTTTTAATTACAAGACAGAAATGGAAAATTGGGGTTTGGTTGATTACTCTTTCAGGGACAAAAATTTAAATTTGGATTTAAAACAGTTTTTATTTTTTATTGTTACACATTTAAATTTTATAATTTTTAATCCCATATTTAATAAAATTTATAAAAAAGATCTTTATCTAAATTCTTTAAAAATGTATTTTAAAAATTATAAAAAAATCTCTATGGCAGAAGATGTATTGGCTAATTGTTTGTATTTAGCCAATACTAAAAATATTTGTTTAACCAATCAAGCTTTATATTGCTATGCTTTTAATCCTTGTTCGATTACGAGAGAAAAAAAAGATACTCAAAGAATAAAAAATAGCGTAGACGATTTAATATATGTAGAAAAAGAAATCACTACTTTTTCTCAAGGATTAAACAAAGACTATTTTTATTTTTTTCAGCTTGTTATTTGCAATTTAAATATTCATAAAATTGATTTAACCTATAAGTACTTGGCAAAAAATTTTCTTAAAAAGTTTGCATTAAAAATCAAAAGAAAAATAGTTAAGATTAAAATGAAAAAATATATTAAATTAGCCAAAGATATTTTAAAGGAAAAAAAATGTATCATCTAGTCTTTAGCGCAGATGAAAATTATATAAAATACACATCAGTTTTGATAACAAGTATTATCTTAAATACAGACAAAAATAAAAAAAATCAAGATTTTGATAAAAATTCAAATATAAAAAATGAAAAGTATTTTTTTCATATATTGAGTAATTTTGTAAGCGATAAAACTAGAGAAAAACTTTTAAATTTACAAAATGCTTTAAATGAAATTTTTCCATGTGAAATTATCATACATATAAAAAATGATGAAGATTTTGAAAATTTTCCTACGAGTGGTGCTGCATATAGTTTAAAATTGCCTTATTATCGCTTAAGATTAAGTTCTATTTTTGATGAAAGTATAAAAAAATGCCTTTATCTAGACTCTGACATGCTTTGCATGTGCGACATAAGGGAGCTTTTTTCTATAAATTTAAAAGATAAAATAGTAGGGGTTGTGGGGGATCCTGGCTCTAAAAAATCAAAAATAAAATTTAAAGAAAACGATAAAAAGAAAATTTTTTATTTTGATGAAAATTATTTTAATTCGGGATTATTGTTGATCAATTTAGAAGAATACAAAAAGCACAGTATCGAGCAAAAATGTGAAGAACTAGCAAGCAAGTGCTATTATATAAAAGCAGCCGATCAAGATCTTTTGAATGCTACAATAGAAACAAGATTAAGACATAAACTTGATTTTGCTTATAATTTTAATATTATCACTTTTTTTTATACCATTTGCAAAGATGAGAAAAAAAATCGTCTCAATTATACAAGGGCAGAATTTAATGAGGCGCTTAAAAATCCAAAAATTCTTCATTATGGCGAAAAACCTTGGAAATTCTTAAAATCTTATTTTGATTACAAGAGTAATAATATCAATGAATATTGGTGGAATATGGCAAATAAAACACCTGTTTTTGGCGAAGAATTGCTTAGAGAAAAGCAAGATATTAAGGATTATTTGCTTTATGCCGGTTTAGGATACGAGGTTTTAAGAAGTGTACAAAAAGTCAATCTTTTTAAGATTTATTGCCTTGTAAAAAGCACAAAAAAAGATTTATTTTATATGGATCAAACATCTAAAATAAATGATGATATTTTTGGGCTTTGTTGTATGCTTGGTGAAAGTATTTTACACGCTAGAAAACATAAGAAAGATTTTTTTGGGGTCTATTTAAAAGCCTTAAAGATGATTTATAATTTTAAAAAATATCATTTTAAATCAAGAATTTAAAATTTCATTCCATTGTTCCATTACTTTTTCTTTGCTGAAATTTTCTTCAACTTTAGCTTTGGCATTTTTTCCAAATTCTTTTCTTAAATTTTCATCATCCATCAAAAGACAAAGTTTATTAGCAAATTCGTTTAAATCTCCATCTTTAATCAAAAATCCACTTTTTTCATTATCTATGATATCGCTGGGCCCTGTATTGATATCAAAAGCTATGCTAGGAATTTGATAACTTGCACTTTCTATTAAAACCATACCAAAACCTTCCCAATGACTAGTCATTACGTAAATACTTGCTTTTAAATATTCTTTTTCAATCTCTTTGGTAAATGGTTTTAAGAGGATGGAATTTTCAAGATTTTTTTCTTTTATTAAGGTTTTAATGTTTTCTTTTAAATCTCCATCTCCAACTAAAGTTAAAGTCCAATCTTTATAAGTATCATTTTTTTGGACGATTTCCCAAATTTCTATAAGTCTTAAAAATCCTTTCTCATCATTAGGGGTAAATCTACCCACGCTAAGAACATTTTTTTGAGAAAGATCGCTATTTTTTGATGAGATAAAAGGTAAAAAATTAGGAATGGTGAAAACATTTTTATGATGTTGTCTCCAAAGATGGATTTGTTTATTTGAAAGCACAATTAAGGTATCAAAATAGTTATTTTTCTTTCTGTATTTTTTAAAATGTGAATGTACAAAATGAATGTATTTTGTATTTTTATTTTTAAAAAGAGGAAATTGCGGACAATTATTATAAATCATAATGTCTATGTCTTTATACTTTTTCTTTAAAAGATAACTTTCATAGTATTTGTAAAATGCTTTATAAAAAAGATTTTTTTTCATTTGTTTTTGTGATTTTAAATTTAAAAAATCAATTTCTATATTTTTGTCTATTTCATAAGCTATATTTTCATTTTCTTTATAGAAACTAAGTATTTTTACTTTGTAGCCATACTCTAAAAAAGCGTTAGCAAGATTAACTACAACACGTTCTGCTCCTCCGCCTATAGTGATATCTCCAATGAGCAATAAAATATTCATTTAGTTTCTCCAAGTGGTTTTTTGATTTTTTATAGTATCAAGATAAATTTCATGATTGCCTTGTAGCATATTTTTATCATTTTCTTGATGATAGATATGATAGGCTAGGGCGCTAAATTTGATTCTTCTAAAAATTCCATTACTAAATAAAAATCTCGCAACAAATTCACTATCTTCTCTACCCCATCCAATAAAATTTTCATTAAAGCCCTCTATAACTTCAAAATCTTGTTTATAAAAACTCATATTGCATGTTTTACTACCCTTAACTAGCGTTGTTTTTTTAAAGATTTTTTTATCAATTTTTGAAAATTTATAAATTACTTTAGCCAAGAAATTATTTTTTTGATTTTTAAATCCTTTTTTATTAAAAGCTAGTTTAAAATTTTGATTTTCTAAAATTTTATCGCTTTCATTTTCATTTAAAATGGTTCTAGAACCTTGTAAAATCAAACCTTTTTGAGAAAATTTTAAATGATCCTTTATGAAATCTTTTTCTAAAATCATATCTCCATCAATTAAAATGATATATTCACAATAAGACGCTTTTATGGCATTGTTGCGACTTTTTGATGCGCGAAATCCCAAATCTTCTTGCCAAATGTGTTTTAACTCGCAAGGAAAGTTTTCTTGATATTTTTTGATTAAATCTGCTGTATCATTTTTGCTTCCATCATCAGCTATAATAACTTCATCAGGCATTAAGCTAAGGTGTTTGACGCTATCTAAAACTAGAGCTAGTCTTTCTTTTTGATTATAGGTAGTGATGATTAGTGCACAATTTTTTGGTTTTTTGTTTTGTAGTTCATATAATTTCATATATTTGAAAAAAGCTCCTAAGGCATTGCAAATGCTAATTATAAAGCCTTTATAGCCATAAACAAAGCCTTTTTTAAAAAAATAATTTTTTATAAAAGTCCAAATTACCCTTAGATTGGCTTTGCAAATGCTGCTTTTTTTGTGTAAGTTTTGGTTAGCCCATAAGGTGGAGTAATATTGCATTTTTTCAATTAAATGAGCTATATTGTTAAAAGCATAATGTTTAAGTCCATGCTTGAGATAAATTTTTTCTGTATTTTCAAAGATTTCTAGACTTTCATGGACTAAATTTTTATTAAAATGAGTATGTGTTTTATTAAAAATTCTCCAAACAAAGTCAGGCCACCACCCACAAGTTTTAACCCACTCTCCTTGATAAAGATTTTTTCTCGGTAGCGCAAGGATATTGTTTGGTTTTAAATCAAGCTTTTTTAATTCTTCTATGCATTCTTTTTCTAAAATTTCATCTGCATCTATACTTAAAACCCAATCATTTTTAGTATAACTTAAGGCAAGATTTTTTAAAGGCCCAAAACCTATAAATTCGCTTTTGTAAATTTTTAAATTATTGTATTTTAGCTGAAAATCTTGGGCTATTTTTATAGTATCATCAGTACTTTCATTATCAAGCAGGATGATTTCATCAAATTCTTTTAGGGAATTTAAACATTTTAGTATAGTGTTTTGTGCGTTTTTAACGATGATAAAAACACTGATTTGTTTTAAATTCATTAAATATCCTTATAAATTGTTTCATCATGGCTTGAAAAACGACGATGAAAGAAAAAATACTCATCAGGCTTAAATCTAATCATTTCTTCGCAACAATTTGCTTGATAAAGCGTGAGTTCTTCAACGCTTTTTTCTAAAGGATCTATAGGTTTAAAAAATCGGATATGAAATTTTTTATCTTTGGCTTGATATACAAAAGTAGGCAAAATTAAAGCCTTTGTTCTTTGGGCTAAAACACTAGCTCCCATTTGATAATTGACTTTTTTACCAAAAAAATCAAGTCGGATGCTTTCATTATCGGCGCAATCTTGATCAGTGAGTATGCCTAATGCTCGTTTATTTTTAATCGCATTTAGCATTTTTCTTAAACCGCCTTGTTTATCGATAAGCTCTATATCAAATTGGGTGCGATTTTTAGCCAAAATAGAATCCATTTTTTGACTTTCTAGCTTTCTTCCTACTATGGAAATAGCTCCGAATTTAGCAGCATAAGCAAGGCTTAAAAGTTCCCAATTTCCATAATGTGCGGTTGTAAATATGATACCTCTTTGACTTTTTAAGGTTTCATTTATTATTTCTTCATTGTCGATCACAATTTTATTTAAAATTTTTTCTTTGCTTGTGTTTTGATTTTTAATACAATCTAATCCAAAATTAGCAAAATTATGATAAATTTGAAAAGAGAGCTCATCTCTTTGGAGTTGATTTTTTTCAGGAAAGCAAATTTGAAGATTAGTATTTATAATTTTTCGATGTTTATGGTTGATCTTAAAAACGATTTTTGCAACGACAAAAGCTAAAAAATTAAGAATAAAATCAGGCATGATAATCACTAAAAATTTAAGTATATAATAAGCAAAAAGATAAAGCCAGTCTTTACTTTTCATCAAAAATTTCCTTGATCAGTTTTAAAATATCCTCTTCTTCTATACGCATAATGCAAAAATCACTTTTATCGATATGTTTGGAATTTGTGATCTTTTTGCCTGCGTCTATGATTTTATTGATGTTTGTTTTATAGGCATTTCTATAACTTGGAGTGGCTCCAAATATGGTAATAGAAGGCCTATTTAAGGCAAAAGCAAGATGAGTAGGGCCGCTATCATTGCCAATAACTAAATCCATCATTTTTGTAAAGGCCATAAGTTCTTCTAGGTTGAATTTTGGGGCAAGTTCTATATTTTTTTCATCAATGGCGCTTAAATTGATCACATCCTTAGCAAATTCAAATTCTTTAACATTTCCCCAAGATAAGAAAATTTTAGCTTCAGGAAATTCTTGAATGATGAGTTTACAAAGAAGGGTAACTTTTGTTTTAGGATAAATTTTATTTTCTACGCTTGATCCAACATGTATGAGTATATTTTTTGTTTTTTGATCAAGTTTTAATTTTTTATGCAAAAGCTGTTTTAAATTTTCATCCACACAAAAAACATCTTTTTTAAAGGCTAAATCTTTTGGATTAAAATCTTCATTAAGGGTAAAAGAACTAAGGCTTAGATACCGAACAAAAACATTTTCATTATAATCTATATTTAGTTTTTGATTGTAAAAATTGTGAGCAAAACTTTCTTTTAAGCTGTTTTGATCAAAGCCAAAATTATTGCGACTCAAAATTCGACTCACTAGAGCCGATTTTATAAGTCCTTGTAGATCAATAACTGCATTATAATTGTTTTTTCTAGCCTTAAGCAAAATTTTCAAGCTTTTAAAAAAATGCTTATCTTTTAAGGGTAGGGCATAGAGTTTATCAATGAGCGGATGATTTTTGAGTATGCCTTTAAATTTTTCATCTACAAACCAATGAATTTCTATATCTTTTTTGAAATTTTTTATAAATTGCAGCACTACAGCACTTTGTATAATATCGCCTAAAGCGGATAAACGAACGATTGCTATTTTCATTCAAACCTATATTGTAATTTTTTGCTATGATTTTAACAAATAATTTTACAAAAGAAGGTTAAACTATGATTAAAAATGAGGGTTATATTTGTATTTTTGATTGTGAGAGCATACCTGATGTCGATTTGATCCGCAAAACTTTGGCTTTTAAGGGAAATGATTTGGAGGTGAGCTTAAAAGCCTTAGAATGGCAAAAAGAACAAAGTGGAAATGAGTTTTTGCCTTTGCCTTATCATAAGATTGTGAGTATTTGCGCAGTGATTACTGATAGTTTTGGTAAATTTATCAAAGTGAATAAAATAGATGGTGATAATGAAAAAGAAATGATCTATAATTTTTTTTCTTTTATTGAAAAACACGAACCAAAATTAGTCAGTTATAATGGAAAAAATTTTGATATGCCTTTGTTAGTTTTAAGGGCTTTAAAATACAATATTAAAGCAGCAAATTACCTTGATACGCAAAGTGATAAATGGAATAATTATAAAACGCGTTTTTCAGAGCTTAAGCATTGTGATTTATTTGAAAGCTTTGGAGGGTTTAGAGGGATGAAGCTTGATGTGCTTTGTGCTATGGCTGATTTGCCAGGAAAATATGATGTACATGGTGATGAGGTGATGAGTTTATACTATGAAGATAAGCTTGAAAAAATTCATGAGTATTGTGAAAGCGATGTTTTAAATACCTATATGCTTTTTTTAAAATACGAGCTAATTAAAGCAAATATTAACGATGAGGATTATGTTGGCTTTTTAGATATTATGAGTGAATTTTTAAAAACAAAAAAGGCTGATCGTTCTTATGTTGAAGTCTTTTGCAAAGCGTGTGAAAATGAAATTTCTAAAATACAAATTTAATCGTTAAAATAAATATATTAAAATTTAAAAAGTTATTAGCAATCAAGAGAAAGGAAAAATGATGAAAATTCTTATCAGCGGCGGTGCAGGATATATCGGTTCTCATACCTTAAGGCAGTTTTTAAAAACGGATCATGAAATTTGTGTTTTAGATAATCTTTCCAAGGGATCAAAAATCGCAATCAACGATTTGCAAAGCATAAGAGATTTTAAATTTTTTGAATTAGATTTGAGTGATTTTAAAGAGGTAAAATCTTTATTTGAAAGGGAAAAATTTGATGCAATTGTTCATTTTGCGGCAAGTATAGAGGTTTTTGAGAGCACTCAAAATCCTTTAAAATACTACATGAACAATACCATAAACACGACCAATTTGATTAAAACTTGCATAGAAACAGGTGTAAATAAATTTATCTTTTCTTCTACGGCCGCAACTTATGGAGAACCTCAAACTCCAGTTGTGAGTGAAAATAGTCCATTAGCACCTATTAATCCTTATGGCAGAAGTAAATTAATGAGCGAGGAGGTTTTAAAAGACGCCAGCAAAGCTCATCCTGAATTTAAGTATTGTATCTTAAGATATTTTAATGTTGCGGGCGCTTGTATGGATTTTAATATAGGTCAGCGCTATCCAAAGGCAACTTTACTTATAAAAGTAGCAGCAGAATGTGCGGCAAAAAAACGCGAAAAAATGTTTATTTTTGGTGATGATTATGATACGAAAGATGGAACTTGTATAAGAGATTATATCCATGTTGATGATATTTCAAGTGCGCATTTGGCTGCTTTAGAGTATTTGCAAAATCATGAAAGTGATATTTTTAATGTGGGTTATGGACATGGTTTTAGTGTAAAAGAAGTGATTGAGTCTATGAAAAGAGTAACTGGGGTTGATTTTAAGGTAGAGCTTGCTTCTCGTAGAGAAGGAGATCCAAGTGTTTTAATCTCTGATGCACAAAAAATAAGAACTTTAACTTCTTGGCAACCAAAATTTGATGATTTGGATTTAATCTGCAAATCAGCTTATGATTGGGAAAAACAGTGCTAAAAAGACTATTTTTCATTTTAAGCAAAGAGGATAAAAAATTTTTATTTTCTTTGCTTTTTTTTTCGGTTTTAATTTCTTTTATAGAAAGTTTTGCAATTTCTTTAGTGATGCCTTTTATCACTTTAGCGAGTGATTTTTCTTATTTTGATCGTAATCACTATTTGATAGAAATTAAAAATTATTTAGCTTTGCCAACATTTAAAATCATTGTTTATTTCGGCTTTGTTTTGATTATTTTTTATGTTTTAAGGGCTCTTTTAAATAGTTATTATTTTCATTTATTGGCTAAATTTTCCAAAGGAAGATATCATAATATCGCCTATAAAGTTTTTGCAAAATTTTTAAATATTAATTATGAAAATTTTACCCAAAAAAATCAATCTGAAATTTTAAAATCCATCACAGGAGAAGTTTATAATCTAAGCACAATGATTTCTTCATTTTTATTGATGATGAGTGAAATTTTTGTTGTGATATTGCTTTATGTTTTAATGCTTTTAATTAATTATAAAATCACTTTATTTTTAAGTATTTTTATGGTTTTTAATGCATTGATTTTAATTAAAATTTTAAGCCCTATTATCAAAAAAGCAGGGCTTAGACGCGAAGAAGCAATGAAAAATTTTTTTGAAATTTTAAACACTAATCTAAATAATTTTAAACTCATTAAACTTAAAACTAAAGAAGATGGAATTTTAAATCTTTTTAAAGCTCAAAGCGAAGCTTTTGCTAAAGCAAATATTACTAATGAAAGCATGAGTGCCATTCCTAGAATTTATTTAGAGGGTGTGGGTTTTTGCATCCTTATTTTTATCGTGATTTTTTTGGTTTTAAAAAATGAAAGTGATATTTCTAGTATTTTAGCTACAATTTCTATTTTTGTTTTAGCGCTTTATCGTTTAATACCAAGTGCAAATCGTATCATTACAAGTTATCATGATTTGATTTATTATCGTTCTTCTTTGGATATTATTTATCAAATTTTTAAACAAGAAGAAGAAAATTTAGGCGATGAAGAAATTTCTTTTAAAAAAGAACTTAGACTTGAAAATTTAAGTTTTGGCTATAAGGGTAAAAAAAATCTTTTTAATGGTTTAAATTTAGAGATAAAAAAAGGTGAAAAAATCGCTTTTATAGGAGAGAGCGGTTGTGGCAAAAGCACTTTAGTGGATATTATTTTAGGGCTTTTAAGTCCAAAAGAAGGAAAGGTTTTGGTTGATGGAGTGGAATTAAATTCTAAAAACGCTAAAAAATATCGCCAAAAAATAGGTTATATCCCTCAAAATATCTATCTTTTTAATGACAGCATTGCTAAAAATATTAGCTTTGGAGATGAGATTGATGAAGAAAGGCTTTTTAGAGTGATTAAACAAGCAAATTTAGAGCATTTTACCAAGCATCTTCCTGATGGAATTTGGACAAAAGTTGGAGATGGTGGAAGTAATTTAAGCGGAGGGCAAAAACAACGTATAGCTATTGCTAGAGCTTTGTATTTAGAGCCTGAAATTTTAGTTCTTGATGAGGCGACATCGGCACTTGATACTAAAAGCGAAGCTAAGATCATGGATGAAATTTATAAAATTTCAAAAGATAAAACGATGATTATCATTGCACACCGTCTTTCTACTATAACAAATTGCAATAGTATTTATCGTTTAGAGCATGGTGAGTTAATTAAGGAAGATTAAGTGAGAATTACTTTTATTATAGCGACTTTAAACTCAGGTGGCGCAGAGCGTGTTTTAGTAACCTTAGCAAATGCACTTTGTAAGGAACATGAGGTTAATATTATAAAATTTCACCAAGGAAACTCTTTTTATCCATTGGAAAATAAAATCAATCTTAAAACCTTACCTGAGTTTAGATTTGATACGATTTATCATAAAATTGCAAGTCGTTTTAAGAAATTTTTTACATTGAGAAAATTTTTAAAACAAACTCCAAGCGATGTGTTTATTTCTTTCTTGGATACTACAAATATCGCTTGTATTATTGCTAAAATCGGACTTAATACTCCACTTATTATTAGCGAACATAGCAATCAAGCTTATTTAAAATCTAAAATTTGGAGATTTTTAAGGCGTTTGACTTATCCTTATTGTGATGCTTTAAGTGTTTTAGGCAGTAGTGATAAATTTTATTATCAAAAATTTGTCAAAAGGGTTGAACTTTTATTAAACCCTTGTCATTTTAGCACTGAAATTCCACTTGATTCTTCTTTTGAAAAAGAAAATTTAGTTCTTTTTGTTGGTCGTTTGGATGCAAATAAAAATCCTATGATGTTTTTAAAAGCAATCGCTAAATTAGATCAAAATATACAAAAAAACTACCGTTTTGTAGTGGCGGGTGATGGAGAATTAAGATCTATACTTGAAAAAAAATCCAAAGAAATACATATTGGGGTTGAATTTTTAGGCAGAGTGGAAAATGTTAAAGAGCTTTATAAAAGGGCTAAAATACTTTGTCTTTGCTCTTTTGTTGAGGGTTTGCCAACTGTGCTTATAGAAAGTTTGTATTTTAATGTGTGCCGAATTTCAACTTTGTATCATGATGGCTCTAAAGATTTGATCGAAGATAATAAAGATGGTATTTTAGTAGAATGTGATAATGAAGAAATGTTGGCAAAAAAAATTGAATGGATTTTGCAAAATGAAGATTTTAGATTAAATTTAATACAAAATGCCAAAAAAAGATGTATCAATTTTGATATTAATGAGATAAAAAAACAATGGCTAAAATTGATTAAAGAAGTTTCTCATGGCTAAAATTTCAATCATCGTCCCTACTTTTAAGCGTCCAAATTTACTCAAAAAAGCCATTAAAAGCATACAGATGCAAAGTTATAAAGATTTAGAAATTATCATTAGTGATGATCATTCAGATGATAAAACAAAAGATATAGTGCAAGAAATGCAAAAGCAAGATAATCGCATAAAATATGTTTTAAACGATAAATACAAAGCAGGACCTAATGGAAACAAAAATAATGGTTTAGATCATGCTCATGGGGAATTTATAAGCTTTTTAGATGATGATGACGAGCTTTTACCTCATGCTTTAGAAATTTTAATGCAAAAAATTGATGAGGGTTATTCTCATGTTATTGGAAATTGTTTTATAGAAAAAGAAGGCAAACTCACTCAAGAATTTAGCGGAAAGGGTTTAAATAAAGATCAAGAACTTTATAAGAAAGATTTTTTAATGGGAAAATTTCACGGAGAGTTTTTTTCTATTTTTAAAAAATCTTTATTAAAAAATCAGCATTTTAATGAAGAATTTTATGGAAATGAAGCAACACTTTGGATACATCTATACAAGGAAAAAACTTTTTATATTCATCAAGCTTTTCGAATTTATCGCTTAAATAGAAGCGATAGTGTAACTTTAGCGGCAAGTAAAAACGCTATTAGAGTTTATCTTGGTTATTTAGAACTTGCTAGAATTTTAGAAAATGAGTTAGAACAAACCGGCGATAAAGATTATAAAAATATGTGTGCAAGTTATTATAAGATGGCGGCATATTATGCAAAACTTGGAGGTAAATTTAAAGAGCTTTATTATTGCTTATTTAAAAGTTTAAGTATGAAGATAAATACACCTGCTCTAATATTACTCATTTTAAGTATAATTCCAAGTAATATGATTAAAAAATTATCTAAAATACGGACGAGTTTATGCAAAAATTAGCAATTTTTATTTATTCCTTAGGAAGTGGTGGCGCTGAAAGGGTTGTAGCAACTTTACTTCCCATGTTAAATCTTAAATTTGAAGTGCATTTGATTTTAATGAATGAGAAAATTTCTTATGAGATACCAAAATGTAATATCCATTTTTTAGAACATTCTAAGCCTAGCGAAAATGCGATTTTAAAATTTATCAAACTTCCATTTTTGGCTTTAAAATATAAAAAAATATGTAAAAAACTAAATATAAATACCGAATTTGTATTCTTAAATCGTCCAAATTACATAGCTTTAATGGCAAGAATTTTTGGTAATAAAACTCGCCTTGTTATCAATGAATGTACCACTCCAAGTGTGATGTATAAAAAAAAGAATTTTAATTCTTGGGCAAATAAATTTTTGATTTCTTGTTTGTATCCTAAGGCGGATTTGATTTTACCAAATTCTAAAGGAAATTTAGAAGATCTAGTTCAAAATTTTAAAATCCAAAAGGAACAATGTAAAATTTTATATAATGCTATAGATTTAGAAAATATAGAAAAAAAATCTCAAGAAGCAATTACTTTAAAAGATAAATTTATTTTAAGCGTTGGAAGATTGGATGCGGGAAAAAATCACGCTTTGCTTATCCGTGCTTATGCTAGACTTAAAACAAATTTAAAACTTGTTATTTTAGGTGAGGGAATTTTAAAAAATGAATTAGAAAATTTGATACAGGAGCTTGGCTTGAAAAATCAAGTCTTGCTTTTAGGCTTTGATAATAATCCTTATAAATATATGAGTAAATGCGAATTTTTTGCATTTGCTTCGGTATTTGAAGGATTTTCTAATGTTTTAATTGAAAGTTTGGCCTGTGGGTGTGCTGTGGTATGTACCGATCATAAAAGCGGAGCTAAAGAGCTTTTTGGAAATGATGAGTTTGGATTGTTAGTGGAAGTGGATAATGAAAATTCTATGTTTCAAGGTTTAAAAACTATGATTGAGGATGAAAATTTAAGACAGGCTTATAAAAATAAAGCCAAAAATAGAGCTCTTGATTTTGATAAAATTAAAATTGCGCGAAATGCTCTAGAATATTTAGCAGGATAGTGTATGTTTAAAAAAGAATATTTTAAAAACCCTTATATAATTTTATTTTTAATGATTTTAAGTGCTTATATTTTTAGTATAGCTTGTAGATTTTATTGGGTTTTTTGGGCGAGTCAGTTTAATGAGTATTTTTTTAATAATCAACTTATGATAACTTCAAACGATGGCTATGCTTTTGCAGAAGGTGCAAGAGATATGATAGCAGGATTTCATCAGCCTAATGATTTATCATATTATGATGCTTCTTTGTCAGCACTTACTTATTGGGTTTATAAAATCACTCCTTTTAGTTTTGAAACAATTATTTTATACTTGAGTGTTTTTTTATCTTCATTGATTGTTGTGCCTATTATTTTGATTGCAAATGAATACAAATGTTCTCTTGCTGGTTTTATAGCTGCATTATTAGCAAGTATAGCTAATAGTTATTATAATAGAACTATGGCCGGATATTATGACACAGATATGCTTGTCATTGTTTTACCGCTTTTTATTTTATTTTTGATGATACGACTAGTTTTAAGAAAAGATCTATTTTCTTTGATATGTTTGCCATTTTTTGTTAGGGTTTATCTTTGGTGGTACCCTTCAAGCTATACTTTAAATGTTAGTTTGATAGGATTTTTCTTGTTATATTCTTTAATTTTTCATAGAAAAGAAACTATTTTTTATATGAGTATTATTTTGATGCTGATGACTTTGCCTAATATTGCCTGGTATTATCAAAGTTCTATTATTGTTTTATTGTTTAGCTTTTATGCACTTAAAAGCGAATACTTTAAAATAAAATTTTTAATTTTACTAGGAATTTTCACTTTTATTTTTTTAATTATCAGCGGGGGAATAGATCCTATACTCTATCAACTTAAATTTTATATTTTTAGATCGGATGAAAGCGTTAATTTAACGCATGGTTTTATGTATTTTAACGTTAATCAAACTATACAAGAGGTTGAAAGTATTGATTTTAATATTTTTATGCAAAGAATCAGCGGCAGCGAATTTGTATTTTTATTTTCTATAATCGGTTTTATTCTTTTTATTATTTCGCATAGAAGTATGATTTTAAGTTTACCTATACTTCTTTTAGGTTTTTTGGCTTTAAAAAGCGGACTTCGTTTTACAATTTATGCTGTTCCTATTTTAGCTTTTGGTTTTGGTTATTTGATTTATTTTTTAAGAGAGATGAATTTAAAAAAATATAAAGCAAAGCTAGTGAATTTCATTGCCATTTTATTTGTTTTTTTATCTTTAACTCCAGCTTTGTCTCATATTTATATTTATAGGGCACCAACAGTTTTTTCTAAAAATGAAGCAACACAATTAGATCAATTAAAAAAGATTGCAAATAGGGAAGATTACGTTGTGGCTTGGTGGGATTATGGCTATCCTATTCGTTATTATAGTGATGTTAAAACCTTGGTTGATGGTGGTAAACATTTAGGAAAAGATAATTTCTTTCCTTCATTTGCTTTAACCAAGGATCAAAGATCTGCGGCTAATATGGCAAGATTGAGCGTTGAATATACGGAAAAAAGTTTTTATGCTCCTAATGATAGTCTTTTGAGAAAAGATATTTTACAGGCAATGATGAAAGATTATAATGAGAGCAATGTTGATTTGTTTTTATATTCTTTATCTAAGCCAGATTTTAAAATCGATACTCCAAAAACAAGGGATGTTTATATATATATGCCTTTTAGGATGGCGTCTATTTTTTCAACAATTGCTAGTTTTTCTTTAATTGATTTTAATAACGGAAAATTAGATCAGCCTTTTGTTTTCAGTACAGCTTACCCTTTAGGTAGGGAAAATGGAGAAATCATTTTAAGCAATGGTATTGCTTTGAGCGATGATTTTAGAAGTTTAAAAATCAATAATGATGTTTCAATGATTCATAGCTTCATAGAGTTAAATTCAGTGCAGCAAAATGATTATAAAGAAATTCCAATTGATCCGAATGGACAATATTATCTTTTTTATATTAAAAATAGTCCAATTCCATACATACAATTTATATTAATGGATAAGACTATGTTTAATAGTGCTTTTGTACAAATGTTTTTTTTAGGAAATTATGATAAGAGCTTGTTTGATTTGGTAATTAACACACAAGATGTTAAAGTTTTTAAATTAAAAATTTAGGTTTTATTGATATGAAAATAGGTTTTTTATCTCATGCAGGGGCAAGTATTTATCATTTTAGAATGCCAATTATTAAAGCTTTAAAAAAACAAGGTCATGAAATTTTTATCATAGTTCCAAAGGATGAATATACAGAAAAACTTCAAAAATTGGATTTAAATCTTGTTATTTATGATTTTTCAAGGTCTAGTTTAAATCCTTTCGTGGTTTTTAAAAATTTCTTTCATTTGAAAAAGGTATTAAAAAATTTAAATTTAGATCTTATTCAGTGTGCTGCACATAAAAGCAATACTTTTGGAATTATGGCTGCTAAATTAGCCAAAATTAAATATATTTTTGGCTTAGTAGAAGGTCTTGGTTCTTTTTACATCGATGATAATTTTAAAAGTAAGATGATAAGATGGAATATTAATTTATTATATAAAATTTCTTTTAAGCTTGCTAATGGCTTTATCTTTGTGAATGAAAGCAATGCTTTATTTATGAGAAATTTAGGACTTAAGCAAGAAAAAATTTTCATCATTAAATCAGTCGGTATTAATCTTAAAAAATTTTTCCCTATAAAAATAAATCATGAGTCAAAAAGATTTTTTTGGAAGAATTTTGGTATCGGTGAAAAACCCATTATTTTAATGATAGCAAGAGCTTTATGGCATAAAGGAATTAAAGAATTTTATGAGAGTGCAAGATTGCTAAAAGAACAAGCTAATTTTATTTTAGTAGGTGGAAGGGATGATAATCCTTCTTGTGCGAGTTTGGATTTTTTAAATTCGGGTTGTGTGCATTATTTGGGTTCTAGAAATGATATAGTAGAATTATTACAAAATTGTGATATTTTTGTTTTGCCAAGCTATAAAGAAGGATTTCCTGTGAGTGTTTTAGAGGCTAAGGCTTGTGGAAAAGCTATTGTGGTAAGTGATTGTGAAGGATGTGTGGAGGCGATTTCAAATGCCTATGATGGACTTTGGTTTCAAACAGGAAATGCTAAAGATTTAAGCGATAAGATTGAACTTTTATTGAGCGATGAAAAATTAAGAGATAATTTAGGCGCAAATGCAGCTAAGGATGCTTTAAAATATGATGAAAATACCATAGCGCAGCATTATTTGGCAATTTATAAAAGGGCAATTAGCAATGTATAATCATTTTTTTAAGAGAATTTTTGATTTTTGTTTAGCTTTATTTCTACTTGTATTGTTTTCTCCAATTATTTTTATAACGGCTTTGCTTTTAAAACTAACTCAAGGAAGTGTTATTTTTACTCAAGATAGACCAGGTTTAAATGAAAAAATTTTTAAAATTTATAAATTTAAAACGATGAGTGATGAAAGAGATGAGAAAGGAGAGCTTTTGCCAGATGAAAAGCGTTTAAAGGCTTTTGGAAAACTTGTAAGATCTTTAAGTTTGGATGAGCTTTTGCAGCTTTTTAATGTTTTAAAAGGCGATATGAGTTTTGTTGGACCTCGCCCTTTATTGGTAGAGTATTTGCCTCTTTATAATGAAAAACAAAAATTGCGCCATAATGTGCGTCCAGGTATTACAGGATGGGCGCAAGTAAATGGTAGAAACGCTATTTCTTGGGAGAAAAAATTCGAGCTTGATGTTTATTATGTAGAAAATCTTTGTTTTTTATTTGATTTAAAGATTATGTTTTTAACTGCTTTAAAAGTTTTGAAAAGAAGCGGAGTGAGTAAAGAAGGTCATGTTACTACAGAGAAATTCAATGGTAAGAACTGAAAAAATTTACATTTATGGTGCAGGTGGGCATGGATTGGTCTGCAAAGATGTCGCTTTGAGCTTAGGTTATAAAGAATGTATTTTTTTAGATGATTTTAAGGCAAAGCCTTTTGATCCAAATTTAGAAAAATATGATTTTTTTATCTCTATAGGAAATAATCAATTAAGAAAAGAATTCTTTGAAAAAGTTTCCCAAAGTGGTTTTAAAATAGTCAATCTTATTCATCCAAATGCGATCATTAGTTCTAGTGCTTCTATACAAGAAGATGCTGGAATTTTAATCATGCCTTATGTTGTGGTAAATGCAAAAGCAAAAATTTCAAAAGGAGTTATTTTAAATACCTCAAGTGTAATCGAACATGAGTGCGAAATTGGAGAATTCTCACACATTAGTGTTGGGGCTAAGTGTGCGGGTAATGTAAAAATAGGAAAAAATTGTCTTTTAGGGATTAATTCTTGTGTTTTGCCAAATTTAAGCTTAGCTGATGATAGTATTTTAGGTGGAGGATCAGCTTTGATTAAAAGTCAAAATGAAAAAGGTGTTTTTGTAGGAGTACCTGCAAGAAGGATATAGATGAGATTTGTAGAATATGATTTAGCACATCTTTCATCTTTAGGATGTATCCTTATAAATTTATCTTATAATGCTATATTTTCCCTTTGAAAAATTTTCTAAAACATAAAAATCTTTTAGTCTTAAAGTGAATTTAAATTTTAATACCAGTAAACTTGTAAAAAAATATATTACTATTGTTATATTTTTAGCAATTTCGTATAATTTTGGAGATTTTTATCAACTTCATTTTTTCTTTGAATTGGAAAATAAAAATTTTAGAAATACTGTGCAAATTGCAAAGGTGAATTTATATAATTATCAAATTTAATCTTTCTTTAATATATTTTGTAAAACGAGAAGATGTAGAAATTTATGAAACGGTGAAATTTTGATTATTTTGCAAAAAAAGAAGCGCCAACTCTTTATTATAAAAACTAAATATAAAAAATATGTATTTTAAAGGTATATATAAAAAGAAGATTAAAAAACTTTAAAAGTAGTGTAAAAATAAATTTTAGTTGCAAAAAGAATTTTTAATGTTTGGTTTTTGGTAAATTATTTTAGATACAATGTGTAATAACACAAAGCTCTTTTATAAAAAGGATAAAAATGAGATTTTTTCTTTCTCCTCCTCATATGAGTGGTAATGAATTAAAATATATTGAAGAAGTTTTTAAGAGTAATTATATTGCTCCTTTAGGTGAATTTGTAAATCGTTTTGAAAAAAGCGTTAAAGAATATAGTAAGAGTGAAAATGCATTGGCACTTAATTCTGCTACCGCGGCTTTACATTTAGCTTTAAGAGTTGCAGGAGTAGAGCAAAATGATATAGTTTTAGCCTCATCTTTTACTTTTATAGCTTCGGTGGCACCTATTTGCTATCTTAAGGCAAAGCCTATTTTTATAGATTGTGATGAAACTTATAATCTTGATATAAATCTTTTAAAACGTGCTATTAAAGAATGCGAAAAGAAACCAAAAGCTTTGATTTTAACTCATCTTTATGGAAATTCTGCGAAGATGGATGAGATTATGCAAATTTGTAGTGAAAATAATATTATTTTAATCGAAGATGCCGCTGAAGCTTTGGGAAGTTTTTATAAGGAAAAAGCTTTGGGAACGTTTGGGGAATTTGGAGCTTATTCTTATAATGGTAATAAAATCATCACAACTTCAGGTGGCGGTATGCTTATTGGCAAAGATAAAGAAAAAGTTGAAAAAGCAAGATTTTATAGTACTCAAGCAAGAGAAGATTGTTTGCATTATGAACATTTAGATTATGGGTATAATTATAGATTGAGCAATGTTTTAGGTGCTATCGGTTTAGCGCAAATGGAAGTTTTAGAACAAAGAGTCCTTAAAAAAAGAGAAGTTTATAATTGGTATAAAGAATTTTTAGGAGATAAATTAACTTTTTTAGATGAATTAAAAGATTCAAGAAGTAATCGTTGGCTAAGTACTGCTTTGATTGATTTTGATGCAAAAGAACTTAATTCTTGTGAAAAAAATATCAATATTTCTCAAAAAAACATACCTTTGCATCCAAAAATTTCTAAACTAATAAATGATTTAAAAAAAGAGCAGATTGAAACACGTCCTCTTTGGAAAGCTATGCACACTCAAGCAGTTTTTAAAGATTGTAAGGCTTATATCAATGGAAATAGTGAGCTGTTTTTTCAAAAAGGAATTTGCTTACCAAGTGGAACAGCTATGAAAAAAAATGATGTAAAAGAAATTTCAGAATTAATCCTTAAAAGTATAAAGGAATGATATGGATTTTTACAAAAGCAAAAGATTAATCTTTTTTTTATGTTTTGATATTGTTTTATTTTCTCTTTCTATATACTTAGCTTTTTCTTTGCGTTTTAGTGGGGATATTGCAAATATTTTTTATCAAGGAATGTTTAAAGCAGGAATTATTTTACTTTTTTTAAAAATAGCTTTTTTATTTATTTTTAGAATTTATAAAGTTGCTTGGAGATTTTTTTCTTTAAGTGAGGCAAGAAAAATTTTTTTTGCTTTAGCTTTAGCTGAGTTTTGTTTTTTGATTATTTTTTATTTTTTTAGTGATTTTTTTAATCCTTTTCCAAGAAGTGTTATAGGGATTGATTTTGTTATATCTTATATGTTTATAGGAACTTTAAGGATCAGTAAAAGAATGCTCGTAGATTTTAAATCTTCCAAAGCCGAGCAAGAAAATCCTTGTATTGTTATAGGGGCAACTTCTAAGGCTTTGCATTTGTTAAAAGGTGCAAGAGAGGGGAGTTTAGGATTTTATCCTGTTGGAGTGATTGATGAGAGAAAAGAGCTTATAGGAACTTATTGCGATAAATTTATTGTTCAAGATAAAAGCAAAATCAAAGAATATGTTCGCGATGGAGTTAAAACAGCTATTATTGCATTAAAACTAGAGCAAGAATCTTTAAAAAAACTTTTTGAAGAGTTAATAAATTATGGAATTATAGATGTTAAGATATTTTCTTTTACTCAAAATAAAACTAGGGATATCAGCATAGAAGATCTTTTAGCTAGAAAACCAAAAGATTTAGATGATGGAGCTGTAGCAGCATTTTTAAAAGATAAGGTTGTTTTGGTAAGCGGGGCAGGCGGTACCATAGGAAGTGAGCTTTGCAAACAATGTATTAAATTTGGCGCAAAACATCTTATAATGCTTGATCATAGTGAATTTAATCTTTATAAAATCAATGAGGAGTTGCAAAATTTTAAAGAAAAAATCACTCCTTTAATGATGAGCATTTTAGATCAAGATTCCCTTGATAAAGCATTAAAAACATATCAACCCGAATTGATTTTACATGCCGCTGCTTATAAGCATGTCCCACTTTGTGAGCAAAATCCTTATGCTGCTGTAATTAATAATATAGTAGGAACAAAAATTTTAACTGATTGTGCTAAAGCTAATGGTGTTAAGAAATTTGTAATGATTAGCACAGATAAAGCTGTACGTCCAACAAGTGTCATGGGATGTACTAAAAGAGTTTGCGAACTTTATACATTAAGCTCTTCGAGTTCTGATTTTGAAGTTGCTTGTGTGCGTTTTGGTAATGTATTGGGATCAAGCGGAAGTGTGATTCCTAAATTTAAAGCTCAAATTGAAAATGGAGAAGCATTAACTTTAACTCATCCTGATATCGTGCGTTATTTTATGCTTGTAAATGAAGCGGTGCAACTTGTTTTGCAGGCTGGAGCTATTGCAAAAGGTGGGGAACTTTTTGTGCTTGATATGGGAAAACCTGTTAAGATTATGGATTTAGCTAAAAAAATGCTTTTGCTTTCAAATCGTCCTGATTTGGAAATTAAAATTGTAGGACTTAGAAAAGGGGAGAAGCTTTTTGAAGAACTTTTAATCGATGAAAATGATGCTAAAACAAAGTATGAAAGTATTTTTGTGGTAAAAAATGAAAAAATTAATTTACATATTTTAAATTTACAAATTGAGAGACTTAAACAAAATCAAAATATAATTAATCTTTTAAAAGAAATAGTGCCTGAATTTAGGCATAATGCTGGAGGTAATTAAACATGTTTATTAAAGACATGCAAAGATTTGAGGATAATCGTTATAAAGCTAGAGCCTACATGACTTATATTTTAACAAGAAATTTACCCAATAAACTTCCTAATATTCGTCTTGAAAGTATACGTGCTGCTTTAGATAAAATTGAGCACGATGTTTCAGTTTTTGATGCTTTATATATACTTGACACTTCTGGAAGACAAATTGGAAATGCCATTGCATTAAAAAAAGAATATGAAATAGGCGATGGAGAAGATAAGAGTTCCAAGGCTTATTTTTATAGAGCTGTTAATCTTAAACGATGCACTCTTAGTGATCCTTATCCTTCAATTTTAAATAATGAGTTATGTGTCACTGCTTCAATGCCCATCTATGATAATAACAGTAATTTATTATTTGTTGTTTGTATTGATATTAGCTTGGCAAATATTTTAAAAATGATAGAGTCTGGCTATTTTGAAACTATTTTTACTTATTTTAGTCGAGTGATTTATTTTTGTTTTGCTGTGGTTTTATTTATTATCACTTGTTTTTTGTTTCAAAAAGGCTTGTTTAGTCTATTTCATCCTCAAGAAAAAGTTGGAATACAGATTATTTTTCAAAGTACTATTGCTATAACTTTAGCTTTGGCTATTTTTGATTTAACGAAAACAATTATAGAAGAAGAAGTTTTTGGAAAAACAAAAAAAGAGGTTAATGGAATTCAAAAGACCATGGTAAGATTTTTAGGATCTATTATTATAGCTTTAGCTATAGAAGCTTTAATGCTTGTCTTTAAACTTGTTTCAAGTGATTTATCGCAAATGCTTTATGTATTTTATCTTATCGGAGGAATTAATCTTCTCTTAATAGGACTCAGTATATATTTATTTGCAGTAAAATATAAGAATAATTAAGGAAAAAAATGTTATAATTATCTTTTACTAGGTTTAATGAAATTAAAAAAATCAATAAGCAAAATAAATTTTTGAAAGGACAAATTGTGAAATTGTTAGTTGTTGATGACAGTTCTACTATGAGAAGGATTATTAAAAATACCCTAACAAGACTTGGACATAATGATGTTCTTGAGGCTGAACATGGAGCCGAAGCTTGGGATTTACTTGTTAAAAATGAAGATGTTCAAGTTTTAATAACTGATTGGAATATGCCAGAAATGAATGGTTTGGAGCTCGTAAAAAAAGTCCGTGCTGAGAAAAAATATGAAGATATGCCAATTATTATGGTAACCACAGAAGGTGGCAAAGCAGAGGTAATTACCGCTTTAAAAGCTGGCGTTAACAATTATATTGTCAAGCCTTTTACACCTCAGGTATTAAAAGAAAAACTAGAAGACGTTTTGGGAACAGGTTCTGATGGAGCTTCAGCTGAATAAAATAAAGCCTTTTTTACGGCACTATGATGCAAAAAATCTATTATGAATTGTTTTTTAAAGTAAATAAACAATATAAAAATTTATTTTTTGATTTTGTTTTTGATTTAGGTATTGAAGCGATAGAAGAAAAAAATGAAGGTATTTATATACGCTCAAGTGAGAGTTTAGAAGAACTCTCATGGGCTCTTGAGGTTTTTGCTCAAAAACTAAAAGAAAAATTTAATACAAAAGAAGAGATTCTCTGCAATAAAATTATCAAAGAAAAAGAAAATAAAAATTGGATAGAGGAATATAAAAAAAACATTAAACCTATTTTAATTGATCAAATCTATATTCATACCACTTGGCAAAAAGAAAAAGAAGATTGTATCAACATCAAAATAAATCCTGCTTTAGCTTTTGGTTCTGGTCACCATGAGAGTACTTACGCTTGTATAAAATTTTTGCAAAAATTTATAAAAAAGGACGGTTTATCTTTAGATTTAGGTTGCGGTAGTGGAATTTTAGGTATTATAATGTCAAAATTAGGGTGCAAGGTTGAAATTTGTGATACTGATGAGTTGGCTATCCATAGTTCTTTAGAGAATGCAAAACTCAATCAAGTTTGTTTTGAAAATTCATGGAAAGGTTCTATTGAACAGGCAAAGCATAAATATGATTTAATTGTAGCTAATATTATTGCAGATGTTATTTTGATTTTAGAAAAAGATATTAAAAAACATTTAAAAGATAATGCTATACTTATATTATCTGGAATTTTAGACAAATATCAGACAAGAATTAAAGAAAAATTTCAAGATTTAGAGCTTATTGATGAAATTAAAATCAACGAATGGTGCTCTTTTGTATATAAAAAATAAAAAGGAAATATGATGAATAATTCTTCAAATAATAAAGGCAATCCGCAAAATAACGGTTTTTTTAATAAAAATCCTATTTTTATTTTCGCGGTTTTTGCTATTGTAATAATAGTCATTTTTAAAGGATTGTTTGACGGAAATTCTTCGTTTGGCGCAATGTTAAATGGTGGGGAAACTCATAAAAATATTCCCTATTCTGAACTTAAAAAGTTAATAGAAGGTGGTCAGATTAATCAAGTTAGCATAGGGCAAACCACGATAAAAGCTATATCAAGTGTGCAAAATACAGTTTATAGTGCTAAAAAAGTTAATGATCCAGAACTTGTGAGTTTGCTTGACAGTAAAAATATCGCTTATGGAGCTTATTCTGAAACAAATTGGTTTACAGATATATTGTTTTCATGGGTGTTGCCTGTATTTATATTTTTTGGAATTTGGATGTTTTTAGCCAGTCGTATGCAAAAAAACATGGGAGGATCTATTTTAGGTATAGGAAGTTCTAAAAAATTAGTTAATTCTGAGAAACCAAAAGTAAAGTTTAATGATGTTGCAGGCGTTGAAGAAGCTAAAGAGGAGGTTAAGGAAATAGTTGATTTTCTAAAATATCCTGAAAGGTATATTAAACTCGGAGCTAAAATTCCGAAAGGATTATTGCTTGTTGGACCTCCAGGAACCGGTAAAACTTTACTTGCAAAAGCAGTTGCTGGTGAAGCGGATGTTCCATTTTTTAGTGTTTCGGGTTCTTCTTTTATTGAAATGTTTGTAGGTGTTGGCGCATCTCGTGTAAGAGATTTGTTTGAAAATGCAAAAAAAGAAGCTCCTGCTATTGTATTTATCGATGAGATTGACGCTATAGGAAAAAGTCGTGCAGCTAGCGGTATGATGGGCGGAAATGATGAAAGAGAACAAACCTTGAATCAGCTTTTAGCAGAGATGGATGGTTTTGGAACGGAAAGTTCTCCTGTTATCGTCCTAGCAGCTACAAATCGCCCTGAGGTTTTAGATGCTGCACTTTTAAGACCAGGTAGATTTGATAGACAAGTTTTAGTAGATAAGCCAGATTTTAAAGGCAGATGTGATATTTTGAAGGTTCACATGAAAGATGTTAAAATTTCTCCTGAAGTAAAAGTTGAAGATATAGCAAGATTAACTGCGGGGCTTGCAGGTGCTGATTTGGCTAATATTATCAATGAAGCTGCGCTATTAGCAGGAAGAGATTCTAAAAAACATGTAGAGCAAAATGATCTTGTGGAAGCAGTTGAAAGAGCTATAGCTGGACTTGAAAAGAAATCGCGTCGTATTAGCGATAAAGAGAAAAAAATTGTAACTTATCATGAATGTGGCCATGCTTTAATTGCTGAAACTACGAAAGGTGCAAAAAAAGTAAGTAAAGTATCTGTTATTCCAAGAGGTTTAGCAGCCTTAGGTTATACACTCAATACCCCAGAAGAAAATAAGTTTTTGATGCAAAAACATGAGCTCATTGCAGAAGTTGATGTGCTTTTAGGCGGTAGAGCAGCTGAAGAAGTATTTATAGGGGAAATTTCAACAGGGGCAAGTAACGATTTAGAAAGAGCTACGGATATCATAAAGGCGATGATTTCAATGTATGGCATGAGTGAAATTGCAGGTTTGATGGTGCTTGAAAAACAAAGAAATACTTTTTTAAGTGGTGGGCAAACCATTAAAGATTATTCTGAAAAAACGGCAGAATCTTTAGATGAATATGTTAAAAAAACCTTAGATGAACGCTATAAAGATGTTAAAGATACGCTAAATGTGTATAAAGGTGCTATTGAAACTATGGTTGCAGCGCTTTATGAAGAAGAAACAATAGAAGGTGCAAAGGTGAGGGAGATTATTAAAAATTATGAAAATGAAAATAATCTTTCAAGTCGTTTGCAAGAGACTGAAGAGAATATTAAAGAAGAAAAATAATGAAATATATCGCAAAAGAGGGCTATTTTAGTATAGGTTTAGTTGTATTTTTAATCTTATTTTTTTGGATCTTAAATAGTTTTTCTTTTGTGCTTTTTTTTATTTTATTAATACTTTTATTTATTTTTAGAAATCCAAATCGTATCTTAATTTGTCACGATAAAAAAGCAGTTTTGTCTCCTATAGATGGGAAAATCATCCAAATAGAAAATACCTTTAGAAAAGATTTTGGAGAATGTATAGAAGTAAGCATTATTAATTCCTTTTGCAATGCAGGTTCTTTTTATACTCCTTTTGAAATGAATATTGATGAAATTAAATATAGATACGGGCTTTTTTTAGATAAAAAATGTCAAAATTTAAATTTTTTAAAAGAAAAAATTTCTATTAACGCTATAACCAATTCATCTAAAATATTTTTGGAAATTTATGCTGGAAATTTAGGAAGAAAATTAAAACTCGATCATATTTCCAATAATTTAAAAGTTGGAGATAGATTGGGTTTTTTAATTAATGGAAAAATAAAACTTATTCTTCCTAAAAATGTGCGTATGCAAGTAGGACTTGGAGATGAAATAAAATCTGGATCTTTATTGGGTTATCTAATTTAAGGAGATTGTTATGAACAGCAATAAACCGCAATTTGTTTATATTTTGCCAAATCTTTTTACCGCTGCCTCTATATTTTTAGGTGTTATTTCTATTATTAGCTCCATACAAGGAAATTACTATAAAGCTTTAATTTATATCATTTTTTCTTTAATTTGTGATGGACTTGATGGAAGAGTGGCTAGGCTCACAAAAACCACTTCAAAATTTGGAATCGAATTTGATTCTTTGGCGGATTTGGTAGCTTTTGGCGTTGCTCCTGCTATGCTTTTTTATATGGTGATAGGTTCTGAGTATGGAAGATACGGTTCTTTGATCGCCGCCTTTTTTGTGGTTTTTGGTGCGATACGTTTGGCAAGATTTAATGTAACAACCGGAACTTATGAACCCTCTGTTTTTATAGGCCTTCCTATACCGACAGCAGCTGTTGTTAGCTCTATTTGGACCTATAGCTATTATCATTATGATTTTTTAAAAACTTATGGTATTGCTTTTTTGATTTTACAAGCAATTTTAGGTTTATTGATGGTAAGCAATATACGTTATCCAAGTTTTAAAAAATTGGATTTTAATCGGTCGAGTGTCTTAAAAGTATTAGTTATACTCATTATTATATTTTCATTTTTATATCTTTATCCTCTTAGGAGTTTAATCACTTTAGCGAGTTTATATGTTCTTTATGGGATTATACGGGCTTTTTATACGATTATTTATTCTAAATTTAAAAGAAGTTAAGCATAAAATTTAGCAATGTTTTCGCATTCTTTATTGCTAAATCCGGCTTTTAATCTTGCATCTATATTAAGTTTTTTTCCAGCAAGGGAGAATTGATGAAATAAATTACAAATATCTAAAAAATTGCATTGATCTTTGTTTGAGAATTTCCACCAATAATCCCCTTTTTTTACGTGATTAATTTCATCATTTAAAATGATGGCTAAAATTTCTTTTAATAAATTTTTTATAGGATGATTTGAACTTTCAAGTTTTGCAACCACAAAAGGATTTGCATCAAGCCCTTTTGCTTCTAAGCCTCGATGAACTACGCCCATTCTAAAATTTAAGGAATTTTGAGTTGCTTTTAGTGCAGCCTCTAAATTATCATGTACACTAAAATCTCCATATTTAAAACCAAGTTCTTTTAATGCTGAATTTAAAAAATTAAAATGTTTAATTTCTTCTTCAGCAACCTCTAGCCAATCTTTATAAAATTGTTCTGGTAAATTTTTAAAACGATAGCTTGCATCTAAAGCTAGATTGATAGCACTAAATTCAATATGTGCTATAGAGTGGATCATTTTAGCCAAAGAATGGGTAGAATTGACAAATTTTGGGCGTTTGATTCTTGTTGGATGAATGAGCTTTAAATTAGAATTTATATTTTCTTTAAAAATACTATTTTGATTGTGATTAAAGATAATTTTTTGACTTTTAAAATTATCATAAAAATTAGAAAATTGTTTAAATTTTTCTTCAATATCTTGTTCGTATAAAATTTTTTCCAAATTAGAAAAGAATTCTTGACGCATATTTATCCTAAATTTTTATTTTAATTATATTTTAAAAAAATAAATTTTGTTATAATTTTAATTTTTAGATTGGAAAAATGATAATGAAAACATTAAGTAAAGAAGAAAAAAGAGTTATTTTGTTAAAAGGGACTGAAGCTCCTTTTAGCGGAAAATATAATGATTTTTATGAGAAAGGGATTTATCTTTGCAAGCAATGTGGAACTAAGCTTTATAAATCAGAAGATAAATTTAAATCAGGATGTGGTTGGCCAAGCTTCGATGATGAAATCTTAGGAGCTATAAAAAGAATCCCAGATAAAGATGGGGTGCGTACAGAAATAGTATGTTCAAATTGCAATGCTCATCTTGGACATGTTTTTGAAGGCGAAGGTTTTACCAAGAAAAATGTTAGACATTGTGTAAATTCAATTTCATTAGAATTTGTGAAAGGTTAATTGTGTTATTGAATTTAGGTTCTGAAATTTATTTAATATTTTTTTCTAGTATAACTTTACTTGCTATTTTAAATCCATTTGGAAATTTAACGCAATTTTTATCTATGAGCGATGGATTGCCTATAAATCTTAGAAAAAAATTATTTAGATATATACTTTACACGGCACTTGTCATCATGCTTGTATTTTTGTTTTTAGGTCCTCTACTTATGCAATATATTTTTCGCATTTCAATGGATGAATTAAGAGTTTCTGGAGGATTGGTTTTAATGATTATGGCGATTAAAAATTTGCTTTTTTCTACGAAAATAATTATGAAAGATTTTAGTTTTTATCAAGAAATGAATGATAAAGAAATTTTGCGTCAAAGTTTAATTCCTATGGCTTTTCCTATGCTTGTTGGGCCTGGTACTTTGGCGAGTGTGGTTGTGATTTCTGGAGATTATGGGATTGATATAGCCCTTGGAGGTATTATTATAGCTTTTGCTTTTATGTTTATTTTATTTTATTTTGCGGCAACCATAGAAAAAATAGTTGGAAAACTTATTTTACATATTTTTTCTCGTATTGCTCAAGTGTTTATTGCGGCTATGGGATTTAAAATGATCGTAATAGGACTAAAGGATATTTTTCATTTATAAATTTTAATTTTTAAATCTTTAAAATTTTCAAATCCACTTTCTTGATGGCATTTTTTTTCGATAATTTTCAGAAATTTTTCTCTAGGAATATTTTTTGCACCCATAAATTCTAAATGTTTGTTATAAATTTGACAATCTATTATGAAATTATAAGGTGATAATAGATCACAAAGTTTTATCATTGCGATTTTTGAAACATTTTTTCTTAAGCTAACCATGCTTTCCCCAAAAAAAACTTTTCCTATAATTAATCCATAAATTCCTCCTACAAATTCATCATGGTCATAGAGTTCTAAAGTATGGACGTGTCCTAACTGAAAAAGAGTATTGTATGTTTGGATAAAATCATCATCAATCCAGCTTTGAGAACGTGCGTTTTTACAAGAAGTGATGAGTTTTAAAAAATCGTGATCGAGTTTTACTTCATAAAGATTTAAAATTTTTTTCATATTTTTTTGTACATGAATTTCTTTAGGTTCTAGTATACATCTAGGGTCAGGACACCACCAAGTAACTGGATTGCTAGTCCATGGAAAAAGCCCAAAATGATAAGCTTTTAGGATAAAATCTGCTTCTAATTTTGTGCTTAAAAATACAGGTGCATCTTTAGGGGCTTTTAATAATTTAGAATATAAATTCAAGTTGTCCATTTTTTTTGAGTCTGATTTTAACTATTCCGCCTTGTTTGAGTTTGCCAAAAAGAATTTCATCGCTGACTTTTTCTCCAATTTCTTCACAGATAATGCGCTTAAGTAATCTTACGCCAAATTCTTTATTATAAGCTTTTTTAGCTAAATAAATTTTAGTTTTTTCATCGGCAGTAATTTTGATATTTTTTAAATTTACAGAAATTTCATCTAATTCTTTTTGTACAATTTTTGATAATATCTCATCATTTAAATCATTAAAATGTAATATTTTATCAATTCTATTAATAAATTCAGGAGCAAAAAAATCTTTTATAGCACGATCACTTTTTGATTCATTTTTACTTAAAAATCCCAATTCATTACTTTCTTTTAAGCCTAGATTTGATGTCATTATGATAATGGTATTTTTAAAATCTATTTTAAGTCCGCTATTATCTGTAAGTTCGGCATTATCAAATATTTGTAAAAAGGTATTGCTTAAATCAGGATGAGCTTTTTCTATTTCATCAAAAAGTACTAAGCTAAAAGGATTTTTTCGTATAGCATTGCTTAAAAGCCCACCATCTTCATAACCAACATAACCAGCAGGTGAACCTATAAGTTTGCTAAGAGAGTGTTTTTCTGCGTATTCACTCATATCAAAGCGTTCTAAATTAAGCCCTAAAAATTCTGCTAATGTTTTGCAAAGCTCTGTTTTCCCAACTCCACTAGATCCTGTAAATAAAAAAATTCCTCTTGGAGAATTGGAGTTTTTAAATCCAGCAAAACTTTGTTTTAATGTAGATACTAACTTATCAATAACCTCATCTTGTCCAAAAATTTTTGTTTTTAAATTTGTCTTTAAGTTAGCCAAAGCTTTATTATGATCAAATTCAAACATTTTATGATGTCGAGTCATTTTAGCTAAGACAAGCTCCAAATCTTTAAGCGTGATATTTTTTTTATTTTTTGGATTTAAAGCAAAAGAGGCTCCAAGTTCATCAATAAGATCTATAGCACTATCTGGTAAATATTTGTCGTTAAAAAATTTTTTACCCCATGCAACCGCTTGTCTAAGAATTTCATCATTTAATTTTATTTGATGAAATTTTTCATACTTTGTTTTTAATCCTTGTAAAATTTGAAAGGCTTCTTCTTGGCTTGGTTCATCTACATTGATTTTAGCAAAACGACGACTTAAAGGCTTGTTTTTATCAAAAGTGTTTTTATATTCCATATAGGTAGTGGCTCCTATACATTTTAGACCACCGTTGCTGAGTGATGGTTTTAAAAGATTTGAAAAATCAGCGTGCGATTCTCCCGTTGCTCCAGTTCCAACTATAGTGTGAATTTCATCAATGAATAAGATGGCGTTAGGTATTTTATCGAGTTCATTTAGAATTTCTTTAATACGCTTTTCAAAATCTCCGCGATATTTTGTTCCAGAAAGCAATCCAGCCATATCTAAGCTAAAAATTTGAGCATTTTGTAATTTTTTAGGAACTTTTTTTTCAACAATAGCAAGAGCAAGCCCTTCGATAATAGCTGTTTTGCCAACTCCAGCTTCGCCAACCAAAATAGGATTATTTTTTTTGCGACGAGATAAAATTTGTAATATTCTTTCAAGTTCAAATTTTCTACCTATTAGAGGATCTATTTTCCCTTGTTTTGCCAAAAGTGTTAGATTATTTGTATAAGAATTTAAAATTTCTATTTGTGTGTGTTGTCTTAATTCTTGTATTTTTTCTAAATTGATATCGTATTTTTTTAATAAATAATTTGATATTGTTCTTTCATCGTGTAAGATTTTCTCCAAAAAATCAACGATTTTCATTTCGGCAAAATTATCCGCTAAAATTTCATCCAAAATAATAGAATTAGTAGGTGCAACTTCTTGATTTAATATTTCATTATTTTTTGCTATATAATTTTTAAGTTCTTCTTCAAAAATTTCTAAGTCTTTATCGGTGCATTCTTTAAAAATAGTTTTAAAATCCACACTTAATTTAACTAGAGCAAAAAGCAAATGCTCACAAGTTGTAAATTCGTGCTTATTGATAAAGCTTAAATGTCTAGCATGTTCGAGATATTTTTGTAAATTTTCTTGATATTTCATTCTTCTTCCACTTTTACTTTTAAAGGAAAATTTGCCATTTGTGCGGCTTCAAAAACTTTTTTTTGTTTTGAAAGCGCTATTTCTTGTGTATAAATTCCGCACACTCCGCTACCATTTAAATGAACTTCTAACATAATTTTGCTTGCATTTTCAAAATTATGATGAAAAATATTCATTAAAATTTCTATAACAAAATCCATGGTGGTTATATCGTCATTTAGCAATATAACCTTAAACATTTTAGGTTCTTGGAGTTTGCTTTGTTCTAGAGTTTTAACTTTTGGCATTATTTTTCTTTATAAATTCTATTTAAATCATCTTGGATTATTTGAGTTGGAATCTTTCCAAGATAAAAATTTACAGGAGTATTATTATTCCAATAATCGCTAAGATTTTGATAAATTCCATTTTTCATAACAACTTTAAAAGGTAGTTGCTCCATACTTTGGTAATTAATATCTTTTAAAATTTGAGCAATAATGCGATCATTTTGAGAGCTATTACTTAAAAAATAATAAGCTCCATAGTCATTAGCAAATTTTCTTACAGCATCATCACTAACATCTTCAAAGTGTGTTAAGCCGATGATAATAAGTTTATCTGAATTATTTCTCCAAAGATTGCTAAGATTTAAAGCTTCTTCCTTGCAAGGAGTGCAGAAAGTGCCAAAAAAATCAATCATTAAAACTTTATCTTCTTCTCCTTTAACAACAAATCCTTTATCGGTTCGAACAAGGGTTTTATTGGCACCACCATTGATGTTTTTTAAAACGATTCCATTGCCCTTTTTATATTCTTCAAACATATAATCATTTTTCACATCTTCTTCGTGAGAGCAAGCGCTGAGAAAAAAAATAACACTTGCGCAAACCAGAGTTAAAATTTTTTTCATTTAATCATCCCTTTGTTGATATTTTTTAAAGCCATTCTAGCATCTAAATCAGCTTGTTTCTTTTTTAAGGTTTCACGCTTATCGTGCAAATTTTTACCCTTAACTAAGGCTAGGGTTGCTTTGATTTTATTTTTATTGTTAAAATAAAGATTTAGTGCGACGAGCGTATATCCTTCAATGCTAACTTTGCCAAAAAGCTTATCGATTTGTTTTCTGTGCATCAATAGCTTTCTAGCTCCTCTTTCTTCATGTTTGTAAAAAGCATGAGTCGTATTTAATAAAGCAATGTGAGCATTTAAAAGAAAAAGCTCTCCTTTGATAATACGAACGAAAGAATCTTTTAGATTAGCCCTTCCAGCACGCAAAGCCACCACTTCGCTACCTTTAAGGACAATACCAACCTCAAAACGTTCTATAATGCTATAGTTAAATAAAGCTTTTTTATTTCTAGCGATAATTTTCACTTATCAACCTTAAAAACACTACTTCCGCTTCCACTTAAAAAATATTGATTTTCTAAATAGTCCAACATTTTAGGATATAAAGATACACAAGGGGTAAATAAATCATTAAGTTCCAAGTTTTTATAGCTTTGAAGAAGTTCTTTAGTGCTTAAATTTTCATATATTTTAGCTTGTTGTAAATTGAGATTAAAATCGTGTCTTTTTTTATCAAATTCTGTATAAACCTTGCTCGTATCACAAAAAATTTGTGGAAAAGTCCAATTGAGATTTGGAATTTCATCTTCAAAAAAGTTGATAATTTCTCCGCATCCGCTAACATTTGCAGAGTAAAATCCGCTTAGAAAAAAGGCAATATCGCTCCCTAGTTTTGTGCTTAGATTGATCAATTCTTGAGTGGATAGCTTTAAATTTAAAGTTTCATTCATTAAAATTAAAAAACTCGCGCAATCGCTACTTCCGCCACCAAGTCCCGCACCTGTTGGTATATTTTTTATAAGTTTTAAGCTTTTATTTTTAAATAATTCTTCAAGCTGTTTTTTATAGCCATAGTCGCATAATAAATGATAAGCTTTTTTGATGATATTGTTTTCACAGTGAAAATCACTGATGATTTCAAAATCTTCTTGAGTCTTTTCATCACTTAAATAAAGCTCATCATAAAGATCTTTAAGTAAGATAAAGCGAGAGCTTAAAAGATGGTATCCTCTAGTATCTAATCCTGTAAGTTTTAAGAAAATATTTGCTTTGGCGTATGCTTTCATTTGATTAGTTTTTTACTTAGATCATCTAAGCTGATATCATTTTGCACTACAGAATGTAAGTTTTCATCTTTAATTTGGGTCATCAATTCTTTTCTTAAAATCATTAATGATTTTGGAGCATCGATACCTATTTTTGCATAGCCTTTTCCGGTTTGAACTACTTTAATTTCTATGCCTTCACCGATAATAATACTTTCATTTTCTTTTCTTGATAATATTAACATTTTTCAACCTTATTTAAAAGATATTTTACCTTATTTTCATTAATATTAATAATGCTAAAATATTTTTCACTTTCT
This sequence comes from Campylobacter sp. W0014, assembly GCF_020135975.1. Classification (NCBI taxonomy): domain Bacteria; kingdom Pseudomonadati; phylum Campylobacterota; class Epsilonproteobacteria; order Campylobacterales; family Campylobacteraceae; genus Campylobacter; species Campylobacter sp. W0014. Next base: position 36,302 of record NZ_JACHTR010000013.1, read on the forward strand.
ATATAGTAATTTCCGCTATCTTGATATTTAAGATCACTCAAACTTAGCTTAGAGCCGTTTTCAAGTTTGCTTAGATCACAAATGAAATTAGGTTTTAAATCAAGATATTCCAACACATTAACTTTTTTTTCGTTATTATAGACAAATTTTCCTTCTTTTATGCGTTCTAATGAACTTAAAGTGGCATTGATGCCTAATTTTTTAGCAAAAATTTCACAATAAGATCTAATATAAGATCCTTCGCTAACACTGATTTCTATGCTCAAAAAAGGATGATTATAATGTAAAATTTTGCAAGAAAAAATCTCCATTATGCAAGATTTTAACGCGACATTTTCTCCTTTTTTTGCAAATTCATAGGCCCTTTTTCCTTCAATTTTTTTAGCGCTAAATTGAGGCGGGAAGTAATCAATCAAGCCTAAAAGCTCTTTGCTGATTTTTTCAAGAGTTGATAAATTAAAAGGTTTTGAAGTCTTTATTTCTTGTATGTTTTTATTATCAAGACTTAAAGATTTTACACCAAACCATAGGGTTGCCCGATAAATTTTTGGAGTTTTTTTTAAAAATTGAAAAAGTTTAGTGTATTGCCCAAAAGCGACAATTAAAACACCTTTAGCAAAAGGATCTAAAGTTCCAGAATATCCCGCTTTTTTATTATTGTATTTTTTCTTGAGTTGGTTTAAAAAATGATTAGAGCTTATTTCTGCGGGTTTAAATGCAGCAAAAATTCTATTCACACTACACCTTCTACAAAACTTGATAAAATGGTGCGTTCTATGCCACCAAAATTGATTTTTAACCTTTCTTCTTTACCGTTTTTAATAACACTTGTAATTCTTCCTATGCCAAAAATTTTATGTTTTACCAAATCTCCTTTTTGATAATTTGATGTATTTTTTTGAGGAATAAAATAAGAAGATTTATTTTGGCTAAGTTTGCTTTCTTCTAAAAATCTACTAGGAAAAAGCTTAGTTCTTGATCCACGATAAAATCTTGAGTTTGAAACGCTTAAATGAAGTTGTTTTTTTGCTCTTGTTATGGCAACATAAGCAAGCCGTCTTTCTTCTTCTATGTCTGAATTATCTACCGGAAAAAAACCTTCTTCAAGGCCTATGATAAAAACATGGTCAAATTCTAAGCCTTTGCTTGCATGGATGCTCATAATATAAACACAATTACCATCCAAATTGTCTTGATCGCTTAAAAGTGAAATTTCATTTAAAAAATCATTTAATTTAAGATCTCCATCTTGTTTGATTTTATCATGAAGATTGGCATAAAATTCGCAAATATTAGCAACTCTATCTTCTGCATCGATTTGCTCTTTATAAAAATCTTTCAATTTAATTTTTTCTTCAAATTGATCAATGAGTTGTTTTAAATTTTTACATTCTAATAATTCATGGATAATGTGGATAAATTTTTGTATTTCACGATTTGTTTTTTTTGAGCTGATAATATTGGGATTACATAGTGCTTCAAAAAGAGAAATTTTTTCTTTTTTAGCATATTCTTCAAATTTTTTAACACTGCTTTCTCCTATACCTCTTTTTGGACGATTGATAATGCGTTTTAATGAAAAATCATCATTAGTATTAGCAAGAAAGCGTAAATAAGCGATTAAATCTTTAATTTCCAATCTTTCGTAAAAACGCATACCGCTAAGTAATTTATAGGCGATTTTTTCACGCATAAAAGCTTCTTCGATAGCACGTGAGAGCGCATTAACTCGAAACAAAACAGCGATTTCATTTGCAGGGGTATTGTTGCTAAGCAATTCTTTGATTTTTTCACAGATACTATTGCTTTCTTTTTTTTCATCATTACTATAAAGAAGTTTTATTTCTTCTCCGTGATCTTTAGTGCAAACTAAAGTTTTGCCCAATCTTTTTTTATTGTGTTCAATTAAGATATTTGCAGCATTTAAAATCGATCCTACAGAGCGATAATTTTGTTCTAATTTTACTAATTTGACATTATTAAATTGGCTTTGAAAATTTAGAATATTTTCTATTTTAGCACCCCTCCATCCATAAATACTTTGATCATCATCACCCACAACACAAATATTTTCATGAGAGCTGCAAAGTTTTTTTAAAATGTTATACTGTAAAGTATTGGTGTCTTGATATTCATCAACGGTGATGTATTGATAAATATTGCTTTGAGTTTTGGCAAATTCTAAATCATTTTCCAAAATTTGATAGGGTAAAAGTAATAAATCATCAAAATCAACAAAATTGTATTTTAAAAGATAATTTTGATATTTTTGATAATATTTCACATAAGTTTTATCTGAATTTTCTATTGTTTTTAAATCTTTTAAAATTTCGTCAGGATTTTTAGCGATATTTTTACAAGTGGAGATAAAATGTAAAACAGTAGAGATATTTTCTTTGGAATCATCAACCATTTCTTTTAAAATTTTTTTTGCATCATCGTTATCTATAACAATAAAATCATTTTTTCGGTTAAGTTTTTCAATATGCATTCTTAAAAACATAAGTCCAAATTTATGAAAAGTGCATAGGAGTGGATTGGCATGATTATTGATTAAAGCCAAAGCTCTTGTTCTCATCACGCTTGCTGCTTTGTTGGTAAAGGTTAGAGTGAGGGTATTTGAGGCTGGAATTCCTACTTCTTTTATAAGGTAGGCTAGGCGAGTTGTAATGGTTTTTGTTTTGCCGCTACCAGCACCTGCTAAAATAAGCATAGCTCCATCAATATGTGAAGCTGCTTCTATCTGGCTAGAATTTAAACCTTCAAATAAGTTCATTTTTTTAAAAGATCTAAATTATTTGGGTTTTGTAGAAAAATGTTTTTAGAATTTTGCAAATTCTGCTTATTTTTACGCTTATAAAGGCTAAAATTAACAAAGATAACGCTATTTTCAACTTGAATTTGAGTGATGGCTCCAAGATCAACTTTAACATAGCTGTCAAAATCATTAGGGCCAAATCCAGCGTGAAATTGCATGTATTCTTTTTCTAATTCTATAGAGCTAAAAGTATAACCACCCAAAACAAAAAGTGCATAAGGATTTTTTTTAACATCTAATTCAGGCGGTAAAACAGGATTAAAATCTATAAATTGAGTATTGGCAACTATTGAAAATTCTATGTTATTTTGGATTAAATTTTGTATAATGCGAAAACAATTATCTTGCATTAAATTGATAAAATTTTCATTTTTTAAAATAGTTTCTAGCATCACAACTCCATAAATTCATCGATCATTTGTTTAATTTCAGCCATACCAATTTCCCAAAAATTTTCATTTTCTATATCAAAACCAAACATTGATACAAGTTCTTTAGGGCTAACGCTTCCTCCTAAGGAAAGCATTTTGATATAAAGCTCTTTAAAATTTTGTTTTTCTTTTCTTTTGTAAAGTCCATAAAATGCAAGCACTAAAAGTTGTGCGTATGCATAAGCATAACAATAAAATGGAGTGTGGATAAAATGTGGGATATAGCTCCACCAAAGTGCATAATTTTTGGTTAAATCAACGCTTTCTTTAAACATTTTTTGGGATTCTTCCATCCAAATTTTAGAAATTTCTTCATTGCTTAATTCGTGCTTGTGATTATGGATGCGTCTTTCAAAGCAAGTGAAATTAATTTGCCTATAAAGTGTGGCAAAAATATCTTCGATTTTTGCAGCATAAAGAGCGATGAGTTCTTCTTTTTTTAATTTATTTTTAACATAATCAAAAACCAGCATTTCTGCAAATACTGAAGCCGTTTCGGCTGTTGTTAGTGGGGTATCTTGATTTAAAAAAGATACATTATAGGATAATTTTTGATGAATAGTATGTCCTAGCTCGTGAGCAAGTGTAAAAAGATCCCTTCTTTTGTTGGTATAATTTAACAAAATAAAAGGATGAGAATCTGGAGTAGCGGAGTGAGAAAAAGCTCCTCCTTGTTTTTTATCTTGAGGAAAAACATCAATCCACCCTTTTTTAAAGGCTTCTTTTGCTATATCTCCAAAAATAGGTGAGAAATCATAAAAAGCTTCTAAGATGATTTTTTTACTTTCTTCAAAGCTAAAATTGGTCTCTTTTCCGATTGGAGCATAACGATCATAATCTTTTAAAGTATCATACCCTAAGATTTGTTTTTTCTTTTTATAAAAACGTTCTACAAGTGAGAAATTTTTTTGAGTTATTTTTATAAGAGAATCGACACTTTGTTTAGAAATTTGATTTTTTAGATGTCTTGGTGTTTCTGAATCTTCATAACCACGTAAAGTGCAAATATTTCTCAGTTCAGTTTTTACCATATTAAGAATAAAAGTAAGCAAATTTATGTTTTTATTTAAAGCTTTTGTAAATTTTTTTGCTGCTTTTTTTCTGGTTTTTCTATCATGATCATAGAGTTTGCTTAAAATTTCTTCTTCGCTTAATTCTTGTTCCTCAAAAGATATTTTTAAAGAACTCATGCTCTCATCAAAAAGACGACCAAAGGCACTTGCTCCAGTATTAGACATATAAAGCATCACCCGTTCTTCTTCTTGACTTAAATTATATTTTTTATTTTTGATTAAATTTGTAAGATAAAAATGATAATCTTGGCAAAATGTTATAAATTCTTGAGTTTTATTTTCGCTAATTGTGCAAAATTCAAGTTCGAAAAATAATAAATTTTCCTCTGCTCTTTGACATTCTTGCTCGTATTTAGCATAAAAAGAACCCCTAGAAGTGTCTTTTGCAAAACATAAATAAGCATAGGTCATTATTTTGGAAAGTTTTAAATTTAAATTTTCATATTCTTTAAGAGCGTTTAAAAAATGTTGTGCTGTGAGTGATTCTAACTTGTTTTCATAGTTTTTTTTAAATAATTCTGTTTCATTAATGCAGCAAGATGTGTAATTTTCTAATTCTTTTTCATTTTGAAAAAGTATACTAAGATCCCATTGAGTCATTATTTTTCCTTAGTTTTCTAAAATTAGTTTTTTTAAAATAGCCATTCTAATTGCAACACCATTTTTTACTTGCTTTAAAATCAAAGCTCTTTGATCTTTCATAACTTCATCGCTGATATCAATATTTCTATTTACAGGACCTGGGTGAAGTAAAATGAGTTTTTTATCTTTTATAAGCTTAGGGTTGATGCAAAAATCATTAGCATAATCTTTTAGAGATGCATAAACTATCTTTTCATGTCTTTCAACTTGAGTTCTTAAACTCATGATAATGTCTGCGTTTTCGATTAATTCTTCGTTTAAATGATAAGATTTTGGCAAGGATGTATTTGGCATAAAATGTGGCGGAGCTACTAGGGTAATTTTTATACCAAAGCGACTTAAAAGTTCAATATTTGAAGAGGCAACGCGAGAATTTTTTATATCTCCCACTATTAAAATTCTTTTATTTTCAATATCTCCTTGAAAATGTTCATAAATGGTAAATAAATCAAGCAAAGCTTGAGTAGGATGAGCATGTTTTCCATCTCCACCATTAACAACGGGACAATGGACACATGAAGATAAAATATGAGGTACTCCAGAATTTGCATGTCTTACAATAATAGCATTTGGACTCATAGCGTCTAAATTTGCAGCAGTATCATAAAGTGTTTCACCTTTACTTGAACTCGATCTTGAAACATCCAAGCGTAAAACCCTTGCTCCTAATCTTCTAGCTGCACTTTCGAAAGATGAAAGGGTTCTAGTAGAGTTTTCAAAAAAAATAGTCGTAATGCTTTTTTCTTTAAGAAAATCTCTAGGTTTTTCATCTAAAAATTCTTTAGCTTCTTTAAAAAGCTCCATAATTTCACTGTTGCTAAAATCTTTTGTTGTGATAAGATGTCTCATGTTTGCCTCGCTAAAAATCAACAAAAATTTTAAAATTTTTAAAGCTAAAAAATATTTTTGATTTTATCGAAATTTTTCTTAATATTTGTAAATTTTTATTAATTAATACAGTGTAAATTCATTTTTGGTTATAATTATAATTCGTTTTATTTTAAATTAAAGGATTTTTTTATGTATCTATTCACTTCTGAAGTTGTAAGCGCGGGTCATCCTGATAAATGCGCTGATATAATCGCTGATACAATAGTGGATATACTCTTGAAAAATGACAAAAATTCAAGGGTGGCGAGTGAGGTTTTTGTCGCAGGGAATAAGATTGTGATTGGAGGAGAGGTCAAATCAAATCACAAACTCAGTAAATCTGATTACGATAATTTAGTTAAAGATGTTTTGAAAAATATTGGTTATGATGGAGCAGGGCATTTTAGTAAAGAACAATGCTTACATCCTGATGAAATTGATGTTATGGTATTTTTAAATGAACAAAGCCCCGATATCAATCAAGGCGTTGATCAAGAAGATGGGGAAACTGGAGCTGGAGATCAGGGTATAATGTTTGGTTTTGCAAGTTGTGAAGCCGATGAATATATGCCTGCAGCCATTTCTTACGCAAGAATGCTTTGTGATAAGGTTTATGCTTATGCAAAAGCACATCCACATGAACTAGGAGTGGATATTAAAACTCAAGTGACTATTGATTATGATACAAAAGAGAATTTTGAAAATTGCATGCCTAAAAGTATTCATACCATAGTTGTTTCAGCTCCTTGCGTGGAAAGCATGAAGATTGAAGATTTAAGATCTTTGGTGATGAAACTTATTTTAGATACGAATTTGCCAAAAGAACTTTTTAATCCAGAAAAAACAAGAATTTTAATCAATCCTACTGGAAAATATGTTAATCACTCTTCATTGCATGATAGTGGCTTAACGGGAAGAAAGCTTATTGTGGATAGTTTTGGTGGGTATTCTCCAATCGGTGGAGGTGCGCAATCAAGTAAAGATTATACTAAGGTTGATCGTAGCGGACTTTATGCAGGTAGATGGCTTGCTAAAAATATTGTAGCAGCTAAACTTGCGAAAAAATGCATCGTTCAATTAAGTTATGCTATAGGTGTTGCAAGACCAACTTCTGTAAGCGTGGATTGCATGGGGACTAATACAAGTGTGAGTGATGAGGTTTTAAGTGATTTTGTAATGGAAAATTTCTCTTTGACTCCTAATTGGATACGCGATAAATTTGGTTTAGATAAGCCAAGTAAAGAAACTTTTTTATATGCTGATGTTGCAGCTAGAGGACAAGTTGGTCAAAAGGATTATCCTTGGGAAAAACTAGATGCATTGGAGCAATTTAAAAAACTAAAAAAATAAAAGTCCTAAAAAGGGCTTTTATTGGCCTATTTTTAACCAAATTTTTACAATATTTCTTTTATAAAATTTACACATTAC
>NZ_JACHTR010000014.1:0-42394 GCF_020135975.1 Campylobacter sp. W0014
AAAACCGCCTCTAACGAGTAAAGATTCTAGATTATTAACAAGATGAATTTGAGTATCCATAAGATAAGGGGTTAAGGATTTGCTATAACAGTATTTTTTAAATTCGGCCTGTATGGCTTCATTTTTCATTTTAAAAGCTGTATTTAAATTGATCAATCTTTCATCTAGGTTTTCTTTTAGCTCGCCTTTATCGTCAAATTTTTCACTAAGTTCTAAAATCCCGCTTGGAAATTCGATTTTTTCAAGCCAAGTTTTCAAATGTGTTTCAAATTTTAAACCCTTTAAATACTTAAAATAACGAAAAATCTTAACAAATTCATAAATTTCTGCTAAATGTAAAACACCTTGTTTGCTTAAATGTATTAAAGCAAAGTCTAATTTTTTTAAAGAAAGCGGGGGCTTAAAATCTATCTTTGAAAGCTCACAAATTCTTTCAAAATGCAAATGAGAATCCCCTTGCAAAAATATATCTTTTTCTCTTGCAAAAAAAGCCTTAAATTCATCCAAATAAGCTTTTAAATCGAGCCTTAAAGCAATATCTTCCATCTTATAACTCACATCTTTTTATATCAATAATCAAATTATCTTTTTTTGAAATAAAACTTTGCGTACCACTTTCATAATTAAAAAATTGATTTGAGACATTTCCTTCTTTACAAACAATATTTTCACCATGGTTGAATTTTTCAATCAAAAGTATTGTTTTAGAATCTTGTTTTGAATTTTTATACTCAAACCATATCGCAAAAGCTATCAAAAATACAAAGAAAAAAAGATAAATTAATTTAAGCTTTAAACTTGATTTTTTATTAAGAGCAAAAACAAAAATAGCAAAAAACAAGAAAATAAAAAAATACAGAAAAAGTCTAATCATTAGCTTGCCTTAATTTATTGCTAATATCTCCTGCTCCAAATCCTATAATAAGTCCTTGATCAAAAACTCTTCCTTTATCACTAACTAAAAATTTGCCTTCTCTTTTGATATCTTCTACAAATAAGGCCTTAGGAAAGTATTTTTTTAAATCGATTTCAACTTTTTCTTCTCCTGCAGCATAAACGGGCAAAATCACAAGTTCATCAACCCCATCAAAAGCATGGATAAAATCTTGCAAATTTGCTAACAAACGCGTATAACGATGAGGCTCAAAAATAGCTGTGATCTTAGTATAACCGCCAAGTTTAGCATACTCTTTGGCTGCTTTTAAAGTCGCTTTGATCTCTGTAGGATGATGACCATAATCATCGATTAAAGCCAAGCTTTCATCCGCATGTAAAATGTCAAATCTTTTTTTAATTCCTTGATAATTTTTAAGTCTAGTTTTTATAGTCTCTACATCTAAAAAATTTAAAGCCGCTAAAATTGCCAAAGAAGCATCGATAGCTAGATGATAACCCATTCCTAAAATATCAAAATTTCCAAGATCTTTAAGTTCAAAACTCATTTTAGGCTTAAAATTTTCTATTTTCATGGTGCAATTTTTAATATCTTTGCTAGGATAAAGACGCAAAGCCTCTGCCTTAAAATCTTTCAAAAAATCATCTTCTGCATTGATAACGCGAATTTTTGCCATATCAAGAAATTGCGTATAAGCTTGATGCAATTTTGAAACTTGATTTTCATAATGATCTAAATGTTCCGCTTCAGCGTTAGTAACAATGGCTAAATAAGGATTGGAATTTAAAAAAGAGCTATCGCTTTCATCCGCTTCAAAAATAAGATTTTCACTTTCTTTATAGATCATATTAGAGCCAAATTCTTTTAAAATAGCACCTATAATCACCGAAGCATCATCAAATAAAGAAGCTAAAATACTCGATGTAGTGCTCTTTCCATGCGCACCAGCAACGGCAAAAACACGCTTATCTTGCAAAATAAGCGGTAAGGCCTCTTTTCTTGAAAGGCATTTTATACCTAAAGATTTAGCGTGTTTAAATTCAGGATTTTCTTCCTTTATAGCCGCTGAATAAATAACTAAATCTTTATTTAAAACATTATCTTGATGATGAGGAATAAAGATCTTTACACCCTCTTTTTCAAGCTTTTTAGTAATCTTACTTTCCTTAAGATCACTCCCGCTAATAACGCAGCCTTTTTCCTTTAAAAATCTTGCTAGCGCAGAAATTCCTATACCGCCTATACCAATAAAATGAATTTTTTGCATATTTTAAGCCTTTATTTTAAAAAGCCTAAATTTTAACACTTTTTTACTAAAAAGAAAATATAAGCCTTAGTTTGCCACACCTAAACGTTGAGCCAACTGATAGAAATTTAATTCTTTATAAGATTGAGCAAAATTCTTATGATACGCGTCAAGATCGAAAGCTTTATTGTTATCTTTTAAAGTATTATTGTTTTCAAAAAAATATCCTTTATTTCCTATATAAACTCCATCATTATCCGCCCATACAACATCATTAAAAGCAAATTCTAATTTTTTATTTGTAGGTTTTGCAAGCATATTTCTTCCACCAACGCTTAAATAATGAGCATTGCTAAGACTTAAAGCATAAAGAGTAGGAAAAATATCCTTATGAGAACCCAAACGATTTTTATCATAGTAAAGATTATTTTGCAAAATCTTAGGTATGTAAAGATAAAAAGGCACACTATAAGCAAAGGCTTTTTGAGAATTTAAATCAATCCCCATTTCACGAACTCTATGATCTCCAGTAGCTACGATTATAACACTATCTTTAAATGAACTTTGCTTAACCTTATCTAAAAATTTACCAAATTCATTATTTGCATACGTATAAGCTTTAATGATATTTTCTTGCTTATTTTTATCATAAGGAAGTAAATTAAGCAAAGCTTGTGGGATATTTTCTAGCTTAGGCAAACCTTCTTGTGCGATTTTATAAGGGGGATGATTTGAAATTGTTAAACCGATGATCAAAGTATTATGAGGATTTTTTTGCAATAACTCATAAACTTTTTTATATAAATATTTATCGGCTATCCCATAACCATTTTCACTCGTTTTAGCTTGTTTGTATTCTTTCATCAAAACATTTTCATCAATAATTTCATCAACACCCAAAACACTTAAATAATTTTTAACATTTTGCCATGAACCATTTCCTGCGCTTACAAAAATAACTTTATATCCTGCTTTTTTATAAACAGCAATAGGGGTTAAATCTAAATAAGTTTTTTGAAATTTACTTGTAGAGATATTTTGATATGGACTTATAAAAAACAAATTAGCAAAACTTGGTATCGTGCCATTGTAAGCACTTAAAAATCTTTTAAATACAAAATCTTTTTCAAAATGTGGCTTTAAGGCACCTAAAAAATTATGCTCTTCATTTGAAAAATCTGCCAAATTAAGTCCAAAACTTTCCATTAAATTGATAAAAACACTAGGATGAATTTTTTCAGCTTGTCTATTTTTAGGACTTGTGTATAAATTATCAAAAAGTTTATTTTTAAGCTCTTGAGCTTTTAAAGAACTGATTGCCTTAAAACTTTCTTCTTGTCGGTATTGTTTAAAAGCCCAAGAAAAAGCCATAATAGGATTTAGCATAGTATCATTTAAAACGCTAAATTCACTAAAAGAATAATTTTGAACATTGATAGCTACATGCTTAAAAGGACCTCTTAAGGCCACAATATAACTTCCAATTAATATTAAATTTAACAATATCAATATAGGAAATTTTAGCTTAATGGTTCTTAATTTTAATCTTAGAATCTTTAAATTAATAAAAATACACAAAAATCCAAAAATAAACATAAATACAAAAATTTTTAAAATAGGATAATCATTATAAATAATATCTAAAATAGTTTTTGTATTATCATCTTTTAAGCTAAACATAAAAATATCAAACTTGCTTTTATAAATTTCATAATAATAATATTTTGCATAAGAAAAACCCAAGGAAAGAAAAGAAATGAAAACTATGTAAAAACTAGAAAGTATAAAATAAATTTTAGATATTCTTTCTTTAAAAATACTACTAAATTTTATTTGAGAAAAAAACAAAGATATAAAAGCACATAATAAAAAAGGTAAAAAAGCAACACTTAAAAATCTTATATCGTGAAAAATGCCTAAAAGATACATTTGAGCAAATTCACTTTTATTACTAACTAAATTACTAGGAATAAAACCAATTTGCATCAAAATTCTATTCACTGTAAAAACAATTATAAATAAAAAAGTAAAAATAATAATTTGTAATAGAATTTTTCTCATGCAAAACCTCAAATATAAAAATTATATTATAAGCGCATAAAAATAAATATTTTTAAATTATGCACTTATTATCTTTCAAAACCCTTCGTCATCTTATCAAAACACCAAAGTTTTTTCGCTTCGTCTGATTTCGTAGGCTCAATGATTAGCATTTCTTCTTCGTTACCAAGTCTTTCTTGAATTTCACCAAAAGCGTCAATAAACATAGTATCGCCGTAAAAATTCCAATCCTCTTTAAGCTTACCTATGCGATTAACTCTTAAAATACTGGTTGAATTTAAAAAAGCTCTCATTTTTAAAAGCTCTTCCCATCTTTTTTTGCTTTCAAAGGTTGAAGCCGTAGGGATAATAACCAAATCAATCTTTTTTTGCATGATCATTTTCCAAAAGCCATCAAAATGAACTTCAAAACCAAAAAGTAAAGCACATTTTAATCCTGCATAAGAAAAAGTAAAAAGTTTATATTTGTCGCATTTATTATTAAAAAAACCTTTTTCATTCCAATGACTATAAGGCATCAAAATTTGCTGTTCATAACTTTTTATTCCATTAGGAGAAACCTTTAAACAAAGTTTTTTATAACCCTTGCTTTCAACGCTAACAAAAGGTGCTATAATTTCTAATTCATATTTTTTTGAAAGGCGTATTAAGCTTTCTTTTTTAGCCTCGCTTTGCTCTTTTATCATGGATTTTGGCATAGAAAGCAATTCGGTAAAAAAACTATTGATGACATATTCACCTAAAACAACAAGATCAGCTCCGCTATCTTTTGAAGCTTTTAAATAATAATCCAATCTTGATTCACTTAAAGCTAAAGTAGGAAATTGCAAGGCTGAAATTTTACTCATCAATACTCTCCACTTCTAATTTTGCTTTTTCTAATTCTTCTCTAGCTTTTTTGATGCTTTCTAGACCCATTTTATATATTTTCACACTTTCATTTAAAGTCAATTCATCATTATTTAATTTATCTAATGCTTCATTAGCTTTTTTTATCTTTTCTTCAAAACTCATTGATTAACCTTATAATTTGGCGCCTCATGAGTTATGGTTACATCATGAACATGACTTTCTTTAAGACCTGCACTTGTAATTTCTACAAATTCGGCTCTAGCTTGAAAATCTTGTATATCTTTAGCGCCCACATAACCCATAGAAGAACGAAGTCCTCCTAAAAGTTGATGCACCACACTTTTAATACTGCCCACATAAGGCACACGTCCTTCTATACCTTCAGGAACTAATTTATCTTGAGCTGTTCCTTCTTGAAAATAACGATCAGAGCTGCCCTTTTGCATCGCTCCAAGCGATCCCATTCCTCGGTAAGATTTGTATTGTCTTCCTTGATAAGTAAAAAGCTCTCCTGGACTTTCATCTGTTCCCGCTAAAAGAGATCCTATCATAACAGAACTCGCACCCGCTGCTAAAGCCTTAGCTATATCACCTGAATATTTAATCCCACCATCAGCAATCACCGGAACTCCGTATTTTTTAGCTTCTATAGCACACTCATCTATAGCTGAAATTTGAGGGACACCCACGCCAGAAACTATACGAGTGGTACAAATACTTCCTGGCCCTATTCCCACTTTTACAGCATCCGCACCCGCTTCACAAAGAGCTTTTGCAGCCGCTGCGGTAGCGATATTTCCCGCGATCAAATCTAAATTTGGATACTTTTGTTTTACAGCTTTTATCGTATCAATAATACCCTTAGAATGTCCATGCGCAGAATCAAGCACGACAACATCAACCCCAGCTTCTACCAAAGCATCGACTCGATCGATTTGTCCTACACCTATAGCAGCACCAACGCGAAGTCTTCCAAAGCTGTCTTTATTTGCATTTGGATATTCTTTACGTTTCTTAAGATCTTTAATTGTGATCAATCCCTCCAAATGACCTTCACTATCTATAATCGGTAATTTTTCTACTTTATTTTTGCTAAAAATTTTTTCAGCATCATCTAAAGTGCATCCTTTTGGAGCAGTGATTAAAGGGGCTTTTGTCATCACATTTTCAACTAAATTAGAATAATCATTTTCAAATCTTAAATCACGATTAGTCAAAATTCCGATCAATTTTCTAGACTCATCAACCACTGGAACACCAGATATTCTATATTCTGCCATAATTTCTAAGGCTTGAGCTATGCTTGATTTTGGACCAATAAAAATAGGATCTATAATCACTCCACTTTCACTTTTTTTCACTCTTTTAACTTCTCTTGCTTGAGAAGCGATATCCATATTTTTATGGATAACTCCAAGCCCACCAAGTCTTGCCATCATAATAGCTGCTCTATGTTCAGTTACTGTATCCATCGCAGCAGAAATCAAAGGCATATTTAAGAAAATATTTTTTGTAAGTTGAGTATGAATTTGAACTTGTTTTGGGAGTATCTCAGAATAACAAGGGCGTAAAAGCACATCTTCAAAAGTTAAAGCACGTTTGACTATATTCATTATTTTCCTTCCTTTATAATATTTTCAAGACTTAAAGCACCATCAAGCAAGGTTTGCTCTTCAAAGGCTTTGCAAACAAGCTGAGCTGAAATATTAAGCCCATCTTTATCTTTACCCACTGGCACACTAATACCTCCAAGACCGGCTAAATTTAAAGAAATAGTATAAACATCCTCTAAATAAACTTCGATAGGACTTTTTTTGGCGTTGAAATCAAAAGCTGTCGTTGGAGCTACAGGCATAAAAATCAAATCACAATCTTTTAAAATTTCTTCATATTTAGCTTTTATAAATGCTCTAGCCTTTTGCGCTTTAATATAATACGCATCATAATATCCACTGCTAAGCACAAAAGTTCCTAGTAAAATTCTTCTTTTTACTTCCTCTCCAAAACCTTCACTGCGGGTATTAATATACATATCTTTAAGATTTTCTATATTTTCAGAACGTCTTCCATAACGCACACCATCATAACGACTTAAATTCGCACTCGCCTCAGCCGTTGCGATAATATAATACGCCGCTATATCATATTTACAATCAAGCATATGTTTATAAACGATTTCATGTCCGTGTGATTTTAACATATCTATAGTTTTTAAAAGAGCTTTTTTAACCTCTTCACTTGCATCATGGATATAATTTTCAATCACCGCAATTCTTAGTTTTTTGTTTGCGTTTAATTGTGATGCTGTTTTGATAAATTCAATATTTGCACTTGTACTATCCATTTTATCATATCCAGCAATAGCATCATATAAAATCGCAGCGTCTTCAACATTTTGCGTTAAAACACCTATTTGATCAAGACTTGAAGAATAAGAAGCCAAACCATAACGACTAACCCTGCCATAACTTGGTTTAAATCCAACACAACCACAAAAAGCAGCAGGCTGACGCACAGAACCACCCGTATCACTACCTAAACTTGCTAAAGCTAAGCCGCCAGCTACAGCCGCGGCACTACCTCCGCTTGATCCCCCTGGAACTTTATTTGGATTTAACGGATTTAGAGTTTTTCCATAATAAGAAGTCGCTGTTGAACTACCCATAGCAAATTCATCCATATTAGTTCGTCCATAAGGAGCAAAACCATTTTTTTTCAAATTCACAATAGCACTCGCATCGTAAGGTGCCACGTAACCTTGTAAAATTTTACTCGCACAGGTTAATTCCCAACCCTTAACACTAATATTATCTTTGATAGCAACAGGAATTCCTTCGCAGCTTTGACTTAAATCTTTACCTAAAAATTGCTCTATGTAAGCTCCTAGATGACTTTCTTTTTTGGCTCTTTCATTTAATTCTTTTTTTAAATTTTGAATTTCTTCTTGAGATAATTTCAAGGCTTCTTTTAAAGTTATCATTTTCTTTCCTTGTATTTTTTTGCATATTTTTTAATCAAAACAATCGATATGCCACAAAAAAAAGCGATTGTAAAAATAGTTATAATCACTACGCTATTTGAAATAGGATGTTCAAACATTTTTCAAAACCTCACTGCAACGCACACAAGGTTCGTTTTCTTTTTGGCTTTCTAGTTTCCAACATCTAGGGCATTTATGTGATATAGCTTTGGCAATTTTAAATTTTTCACCTTCAATTTCAAATTCGCACAAAATTTCGCCAAAGCCATCTTTAGCATCACTCACCATAAACCAATCATTTAATTCATCTTTTGGTATAAAATCAAAACGCTTAGAATCTGTGATAAGGTTAAGTTCTAAAGTTGATTTTATTAATTTATCTTTTTTAAGTGCATCGATTTTTTCAAAAAATTTCTCACGCACATTGAGTAAAAATTTATCATCTATGTCGAAGTCATACTCAAATTTTTCTTTCAAACTAAGATCAAAAACATCTACAATATTGTCTTTAATCAAATCATTAGCATGTTCTAAAGCCTCATCAACGCTATAAGTTAAAGTTGGAGCAAGTAAATTTAAAAGTTCTTTAGTGATTAAAGCCATTGCTACTTGAGCTGATTTTCTACGATCGCCATTTTTAGCATCACAGTACAATCTATCTTTACTGATATCAAGATAAATTCCACTTAAATCCGCACTTAAAAAATTTAAAAGCATATTAAAGCCTTTAGCAAATTCATAAGCTAGGAAATTTTCTTTAACATTTTTAAATACATAAGTTGCACGCGTGAGTATCCATTTATCTATAAAGCTAAATTCATTAATTTGTAAATTTTGCAAATCATTAATGTTCGCAAGTAAAAACCTTATAGTATTTCTTATTTTTCGGTATTGCTCGCTTACTTGTTTTAAGATATTATCAGAAATTTTTAAATCACTTGAATAATCACTTAAAAGTATCCAAAGTCTTAAAATTTCAATCCCGTAAGTTTTGGCTACATATTCAGGTGCTATCACATTACCTTTAGATTTGGACATTTTTTGCCCTTTTTCATCTGTAGTAAATCCATGGGTTAAAATGCTTTCATAAGGAGCGATTTGTTTAATAGCGCTTCCAATAAGCAAAGAGCTTTGAAACCAACCTCTATGCTGATCGCTTCCTTCTAAATACATATTAGCTCTTTTTTCTCCAGCGTCATAAATTCCGCTATTTAAAACCGCATTCCAAGTGCTTCCACTATCAAACCAAACATCTAAAATATCATAAACTTTTTCTAAATTTTCTGGATTATATTTTGAATTTTCAGGAATTAAATCTTTAATTTCAAATTCCCACCACGCATCGGCTCCATGTTGTTCAAAAATATTGGCTACAAAATCAAAAAGTTCAGTATCAAAAATCACTTCCTTGGTGGTTTTATCCCTAAAAAACGCTATAGGCGTCCCCCAATCTCTCTGACGTGAAATGCACCAATCAGGACGATTTTCAACCATAGATCCGATTCTTTTTATACCGCTTTGTGGATAGAATTTTGTTTTTAGAATTTGTTCTTTTGCGCATTCTCTTAAAGTTTTACCCTCTAAAAGTGCTTCATCCATTAAAATAAACCATTGTTTAGTTGCTCTATAAATGACAGGTTTGTGAGTTCTCCAGCAAAACGGATAAGAGTGTATAAATTTGGAAGAATGCAATAAAGAATCACCCAAAAGTTCTAAAATTCTTTCATTGGCCTTAAAAATATGAAGCCCTATAAATTCATTTAGTAAATTTTCTGGCAAAAGTTTTTTAGTCCTTAAAGTTTCATCATAACACCCTCCATCATCCACAGGCATTAAAACTTCAATACCATATTTTAAACAAGCATAATAATCATCTTCGCCATGGCCTGGAGCGGTATGCACAAGCCCACTTCCACCATCCATTAAAACATGCTCACCCATAATCAAAGTGGATTTTCTAAAATTTAAAGGATTAATCGCTTCCAATCTTTCAAATTCTTTTGCACTAAGCTCTTTTTGCACCTCTCCTTTTGTTAAACCTTTTTCTACCATACTTTTAAGCAAAGCACTTGCAAAAATAAAGCCCTCTTTAGTGATCACATAATTTTCATTAGGATTTAAAGCAATGGCTTGATTAGCCACTAAAGTCCAAGGTGTAGTTGTCCAAATAACTGCACTAGCTTTTGAAACTCCTATTTTTTTACAAGCATTTTCATCCAAATTAAAAGCTACAAAGATAGAATAATCCTCTTTATCTTCATATTCTACCTCAGCTTCAGCCAAAGCTGATTTTGCAGCCCAACTCCAAAAAACAGGTTTAGAACGCTCACAAAGCAATCCTTTTTTAGCAATTTCGCATAAAGTTCTATAAATAGCGGCCTCAAATTCAAATTTCATCGTAAGATAAGGCTTATCCCAATCCGCTATAATGCCAAGTTTTTTAAACTCTTCTCTTTGAATATTGACAAATTCATCAGCATGTTTTCTGCAAAATTCTCGGATCTCTTTTTTACTTAGACTTTTCTTCTTTTCACCAAGTTTAATTTCAACCTGCTGCTCTATAGGCAAGCCGTGACAATCCCAACCTGGAGTAAAACGAATTTTTTCTCCGTTAAAATAATGTAATTTAATAATCGTTTCTTTTAAAATTTTATTTAAAGCATGACCAATATGAATATGGCCATTTGCATAAGGAGGACCATCGTGCAAAGTAAAGGTATCGTAAGTATCTTTACGCTTTTGTTTCATTTTCTCATAAGCATAATTTTGATTAAACCATTTTTCAAATCTTTTAGGTTCAAATTCTGCCAAATTAGCACGCATTGAAAAAGTGGTATTTGGCAAAAGCAAGGTATCTTTATAATCCATAATTTTCCACCTAAATTTTTTATAATCTCAAATTTTACTAAAATTAGTTTAAAATTTAGCTATAATTACACAAAAAAGGGAAATTTTATGAAACATTTACTTTTTCTTATTGGCGATGAATTGGCAATGAATGATGATTATAAGGATTATATTTATCGCTCTTATGAAAAAAAATTTAAAGAAATTTGCGAAATTCGTTTTCAAAATAAAACCGATAAGGAATTACCTTTTTTACTAGAAAAACTTTTAACAGAATATGACTTTATAACCCTTTTTACCACATCTAATCATTATGCAACCATAGCTAAAATTCTTGCAACACTCAATGAAGATGCTTTAGTTTTAAAAGAGGATAATCTAGTTCCTGATAAAGCTTATTTTTCCAAAGATAGTTTTGTATGCGATTTTATCCATTCAAAAATCAATGTTATAAAAACTACGATAGGCAAAAAACTTCCAGAACTTCTTGGAAACATACAACCTAATTTTACCTATTTTTGCCTTTTTGGGATTGATGATGAAAGCGCAGTTGTGCTTCTTGATGCCTTAACAAAATCTTATGAAGTTAAAATCAAAACAAGCAAAATACTAGATAATCTCACACTCATTAAAGCCACTTGTCCTAATTTTGGAAAATTAGATGGATTTTTAACCAGTATTAAAAATCTTTTTGGACAAAAAGTATTTTTAGGAAAAAATCCTTTGGAATTTATCATTTCAAAACTTTTAGAAAAAAACTTAAAAATTTCCTTTGCTGAAAGTTGCACAGGTGGGCTTTGTGCTAGTATACTTACTAAATTTAATGGGGTGAGTCAAATTTTTGAAGGATCGATTGTAAGTTATTCTAATCGTTTAAAACATGAATGGCTAGGCATTGCAGAAGAAAATTTACAAAACAAAAGAGAATATAGCGAACGTTGTGTGTATTTTATGTTAAAAGGAATTTTTAAAACAGCAAAACCTGATTTTGCCTTAGCTATCAGTGGGGTAACCGGAGAAAATGATGAAGACGCGATAAAATCGGGTACTGTCTACATAGGAGCGATGTTTAAAGATGGAACATTTGTGCAAGAAATTCTTCATTTAGATGGAGATAGAGAATTAATGCAAAAACAAGCTGCGATGGCAACTTTTTGTTTATTATTAAAACTCAAGCCAGAAATTTTTGAATTTTAATTTTATAAATGATTAAACTTTAATAACCTATAATTAATTTAGCTTAAATTACATTAAGGAATTAATTATGAATTTTAAAGACCTTATTTTAAAACGCCATGCTTGTAAATTATTTAGCGATAAAAAAATTAATCAAAATGACTTAAATTTTATTCTAGAAAGTGGAATTTTAACTCCGAGTTCTTACGGCCTTGAACCTTGGAAATTTATTGTTTTTGAAAAGCAAGAAGATAATTTAAATCTTTCTAAATTATGTTTTAATCAACAAAATGTTGCTAGTGCGAGCCATAATATCGTTATTTTAGCTAGAAAAGATTTGCAAAGTAAAGATGCTTTTATCCAAAAGCAAGTACATCGATTTGCTGATTCTGATGAAGAAAAATTTCAAAAAATTTTACAAATTTACACTCAAAAAACCAACACTATGGATGATAAACAGCTCTATCATTATGCCCAACTTCAATGCTATCTTGCAATGATGCAAATGTCTTTAGCTGCTATAAGTTTAGGAATTGATTCTTGTATGATAGGTGGCTTTGACAAAGAAAAAATAGATCAATTTTTAAAATTAGAATATCCTTTTGAAACAGCGGTTGTATTAGCCCTTGGATATAGAGCGCAAGAGCCAAAACACACAACCAAACGCTTAAATTTTAATGAAGTTGTTGAATTTTATAAGGAGAAATAATGAAAGAACTAGATATTTTCAAACATCGATATTCTTGTAGAAATTTTAAAAATGAAAAATTAAATCCACAAGATCTAAAAAATATATTAGAAGTTGCTAGATTAAGTCCTAGTTCTTTAGGTTTAGAACCTTGGAGGTTTTTGGTTGTACAAGATGAAAAGAAGAAAGAAGAATTATTTCAAATTTGCAATCATCAAAATCATGTTAAAAATTGTTCTGCTTTGATCATCATTTTATCAAGACTTGACTTCTTAGATTATTTTGAAGAAAAATTAAGAAAAAGAGATATGGGAGAAAAAGAAATTCAAAAACGTCTAGATACCTATATGCCTTTTCTAAAATCTCTAAATCATGAGCAAAAAATTGCCTACGCTAGAGAGCAAGCTCATATTGCCTTAGCAGGTATACTTTATAGTGCTAATGCCTTAAATATAGCTAGTTGTTCAATAGGAGGTTTTGATAAAACTAAACTTGATTCTTACTTAAACCTTAACACTCAAAAAGAAATAGCGACAATAGTTGTAGCTTTAGGTTATTCTAATGATAAAAATTTGCCGCAAAAAAATCGCTTTGATTTTGATGAAGTGGTTCAATTTTTATAGCCAAATAAAAAAATAGAATTAAAATTCTATTTTTACCATTACTTTGCTAAAATTCTATATAATTTTTTAAATTTTATAGAATTTAAGGTCTTATATGAATTTACCCAATATTTTAGCATTTTTAAGGATTATGCTAGCTCCTTTATTTTTTTTCTTACTCACTCATTCTTTTGAAAAAATAGATCAAAGTTGGATTAATTATTTTGCCGCTTTAACATTTTCTTTAGCCGCAATCAGTGATTTTTTTGATGGTTATATTGCAAGAACTTGGAATCAAACAACAAAACTAGGCGGCATTTTAGATCCTTTAGCCGATAAAATGCTTATCTTGGCAGCTTTTTTAGGATTATTGATGATAGGAAGAGCAAATGAGTGGATTATTTATCTCATACTCGTTCGTGAATTTTTTATCACAGGATTTCGCGTAGTTATGGTTAGTGAAAATTTAAACGTCAATGCCTCATTTGCAGGAAAATTAAAAACAACCTTTCAAATGATAGCCATAGGTTTTTTAACAATGCAATGGACAGGGGGACAAATTTTGCTTTATATTGCCTTTGTTCTAACTCTTTATTCTAGTTTTGAATACGTTTTAAGCTATATGAAACAAAACAAAGGAAAATTACAATGAAATCTTTATTTTTTTTAATTTTAATACTCATACTTGGATTTAAATTTTATTCTATTGAATTTTTAGCAACAATTTTAGTGATTTCTTTTTTAATCTTTTTTCATGAACTTGGACATTTTTTAGCCGCAAAATCTCTAGGTGTTAAGGTGGAAATTTTTAGCATCGGTTTTGGAAAAAGTCTTTTAGAATTTAATTTTAAAAATACCGTTTATCGCTTAAGTGCTTTACCTTTTGGAGGCTATGTTAAACTTAAAGGACAAGATGATATGCGTCCAGGTTTTGAAAATTTAGATCCTGATAGCTATAGTATTTTACATCCTTTGAAGAAAATTTATATTTTATTTGCTGGGCCTTTTTTCAATCTCCTTTTAGCTTTTATGCTTTATATTCTCATTGGAAATTTAGGGATACAAAAATTATCAGCACAAATAGGTGCAATTGCGCCAAATTCTGCTGCACAAATAGCTGGAATGAAACCTGATGATACAATTTTATCCATCAATGGGGTTAAAATTCAAAGTTTCGATGAAATTTCAAAACACCTAAATTTACAACCTTTAAATATTGTAGTTGATAGAAATGGAGAAAAAATCAATTTTAATCTTACCCCAAAAATAGGACAAGGGTATAATGATTTTGGTCAATTAGTTCCAAAAGCACAACTTGGAGTAAGTCCAAAAGGCACTAATGTATTGGTTTTTCACACAGGGTTACAAAGCCTAAATTATGCTTTAGATGAAAGTATCAAAGCCTCAACGCTTATTGTTAAAGGTATAGTAAAACTTATTGTTGGAGATGTAGAAGCTAAAAATTTAGGTGGCATTATCACAATGGCTAATATCACCTCAAAAGCGGCGCAAACAAGTTTTACACTCCTCTTATTTATCGCTGCTTTAATTTCAATCAATCTAGGAATTTTAAATCTTTTGCCTATTCCTATGCTTGATGGAGGACATATACTGTTTAATATTTATGAAATTATTTTTAGACGCAAAGTACCAAAAAAAGCTTTTGAATATCTAAGTTATGGAGGAATGGCTATACTTTTAAGCTTGATGCTTTTTGCTACTTTTAATGATATTTTAAGAGCTTTACAATGAGCCAAAATTTTACCTATCCTTTGCCCGATTTTTCAGACCCTAAAAAAAGTATTATTTTTTGGCGTTATTCTCGTTTTTGGGCTAAAAAACTCTTGCATTTTTCTCGAGTAATTTTTTTTATTAAAATACTCAATGAAAAAAAACAATCATTTAAAATATTTTTTTCAAGAAAGACCTTATGCTTGTTACAATGTCATTAGAAGATTTTGCGATAAAAGCTTTAGTGCCAATAATAGAATTAAAACTTTACTTTATGATGTCGATAAAGGATTGAAAACATTCACTTTTCTTCCGGAAAAGAAAAGCATTTTTACACTTAAAGATGAAGAAAATACTTTTGAAATCGATCTTGATCAAAATTATCATGTTTACGAGGAAGGTTTTTGGGCAATTAAACTTAATACTCAAGTCATTTTACAAGCAAGTTTTTGCTTTACTTTGTAAAATAATATTTTAATCGCTTGCATACAAGGCTATAAGCATGAAAATTTAGATTCTTTAAAAAATCAATAAAATTTATACTAAAAAATTTTTTGGATTAAGACCTATAGATTTAATCATAGAATGCATTAAAATTTTAACTAAATTTTTAAATTGTGATATCACACTCGGTGTTCACATGAAAAAATCAAATTCGATCCAAAAAAGGACAAAGTAAGGGTTATTATACAAATTATCAAAAAATTTGGCTTGAAAATGGTGGAGAGCTTATAAAAATCAATAGACGCAATTATTATAAACTCTCTCATTTGAGAAAAAAGATTGAAGAAATTCCGAGTCAAAAACGCTCTATGTATAAAAAGCGTTTTGTAATACTTGATGAAATTGAGAAAAAAATCAATGAAATTTTTTCTAAATAATGCTTTTTAAATACTGAACACTTTTCTCACAACCTTCTTTTTGTAGCTTTAAAAGCTTTTCTAATTGCTCGTTAGAAACCTCTTGAGGATAATAATATTGCATAGCTTTTAAGCCTTTAAATAAAGGTTTTTCGATTTTAAAAGCACCCTCGCCCAGCTCAGCAACCCCACCAGTTCCTTTCTCTCTTTTAAAAGTTGCACAATAAGGATAACATTGCTCTATATTAATACGATCTAAACCTTCACTTCTTAAAATTTCTACACAAGCTTTAATATCAATATTTCCTTCACCCAAAGGTACACCACAAACATAATCCACCCCATCTTCGCTAAAAACAATGTGATCCTTACAATGCGTACTAAAAGTATATTTTGCCATATCTTTACAAGCTTTAATGGGATCTTCATAGGCCATCATTGAGTTTCCAAAATCATATAAAAATCCTATTCTAGGATGATTAATTAAAGCCAATAATTCAAGTAAATCACCTGAAGTCTGATATTCATGATTTTCTATAGCGAGCTTTAAGTCGTATCTTTCCAAAATGTCAATTAAGGCCTTAATTTCATCCGATGAGCTTAAAAATTCTTCTTTATTAAAAAGCGCCGTGATCTTAGAATCATCAAAGCTACCATCACTCGCATTTTTAACTTTTTTACTTTTATCGGTTAAAGGCACATAAGATCTAATAATCTTAGCATTTAAAATTTGTGCTACTTTGGCAATTTTTTCAAATTTATTTTTATCAAAACCTTTAGCATCAATTTCACAATACATATCATATTCATCAAGTTTTGCTTTAATCCTGTTAAGGTGATGTTCTTCATTGCTTCCTAAACACCCCCATTCCTCATCCAAGCCAAAATCTTTAATGATATTTATAATTACCCCATCACAACCTAACTCTTTTGCAAAATCAATATAAGAAAATATATCCATTCTACCATTTTGAAACCATAAATGCATGCTTTCACTCTCTAAACCAATTTTCATTTTTAATCCTTAATTATTTTTTTCTTAACTATCATTTTTAATAAAATAGTTGTCACCACAACGCCACAAATTGCAAAAAATCCCATCAAACCAAAAACAATTCTATATCCTAATAAACTTTTATCAAAGTGATCAATAATAAAGCCATATAACGCAAAGCAAAAAAGTTGAGGGGAGTATCCAAAAATACAAGCAATACTCATAGCTGCCCCACTGATTTCTCTAGGAATTTTAATCTCATCTACAGGGGCAAAAAACGTTGCACGCATAGTAAATACAATCGCTCCAAAACCTAAAGTTAAACACATTCCAAAATAAATATTTAGTTTTTCATGTGGCATTAAAATAAAAATTAAAATCGCAAGAACTGCTAAAATTAAAGCAAATCTTAAATATCTAGCAGAAGAATGAAATTTTTTATCTGCCAAATATCCACCTATAGGGCCACCGACTAATTTTAGAGTGTATTGATTGATAATTCCATAAGCTCCAACTAAAGCTACTGGCATACCATAAATATCTTTTAAAAAAGGTATAAATGAAGTCAAACCGCAGTATATAGAATAAATAGTAAAAATAGTTAAAGAAACCACCCAAATTTCAGGAGTTTTTATAGCCTTTATCACTCCATTCCAAGCGGCCTTATTTTTACTGATTTCATTACCTTGTTCATCTGTGGTATTGATCTTATCATCATCAAGCAATAAATAAGCCAAAACACCCGCAATAATCACACAAATACTATAAAAAAGTATAGCAGCCTTTAAACCACCTGCTCCTGATCCTAAAAGTAAAAAAATCCCCAAAGCACTAGAGGCAACAATAGTATCTACCACACCTCTTCCAGCTTCCAAAAAACCAAAAAGTCTTCCTTGCTGTGTAGAATCCCCAAGCAATCGGATCGCCTTTAAAAGAACAGGCCAATAAATCACCTCGCCAAATAAAGCTAATAATCCCCAAGCGATTAAAATACCATAAAATGATGGAAAAGTGGAAATATAAATTCCAACTAAACCAACACATACTAAGGAAAACGGAATAAGGATTTTCTTAGAAAATCTATCTGCTATATAAATTGAAGCGAAATTTCCAACCGTTTGAACTATGCCATAAACTGAAAGTGCAAGACCAATTTGAGTATTACTAAGTCCCATAAAATCTTGCATAGGAACATAAAAAGCATCTTTTAAAGAAGAGAGTTTAAAGACGGTCCCTCCTCCTATGACTAAAATAATAAAAGTAAACCAACGAATAGGTTTTGTCTGCATAGTATTCTCCTAATCAACAGAATCATTAATTATCTTAGCACAAAAAACATCATTTGAATAAATTTAAAACATATTTTAATTAAATTTAAATAAATAATGTTACCTTTGGTAATATTTCATCCTAATCAAGCATAAATTAAGTATATTTTGATATAATTAAAAGTTTGCATAGTTAAAACTTTGCGAAAATCCTTGCTCATTTATGGGCTTAATATCCACAAGGAGAATTTATGAAACATTATGAGGTTTTATTTATTTTAAAACCAACTCTTACAGAGGAAGAAGTTAATGCTAAGTTGGAATTCGTAAAAGAAGTCCTTGCAAAGAATGGTGCAGAAATTGAAACTGTTGTTCCAATGGGCACTAGAAAACTCGCTTACAAAATTAAAAAATATGAGCGTGGAACTTATTTTGTCATTTATTTTAAAGCTCCTCCTAAATTAATTGCTGAGTTAGAAAGGGTTTTAAGAATCACAGAAGAAATTATTAGATTTTTAATTGTAAAATATGAAAACAAAAAAGAGATTGCGGCTTGGGAGAAACTAAGTCATGGTATCAAGCAGTCTAAAAAAGAGATTAAACCTTTAGATACCCCTGAAATTCAATAAGGAATACAATGTTTAACAAAGTTGTTTTGGTTGGCAATCTTACACGTAATATAGAAATGCGTTATGGGCAAAATGGTAATGCGATCGGTGCTTCAGCTATTGCTGTAACCAGACGTTTTACTGTAAATGGAGAAAAAAGAGAGGAAACTTGCTTTATTGATATCAGCTTTTATGGTAGAACAGCAGAAGTCGCAAATCAATATCTTACAAAAGGATCAAAAATTTTAATCGAAGGGCGTCTAAGATTTGAACAATGGAGTGATCAAAATGGTCAAAATCGATCAAAACATAGTGTCCAAGTTGAAAATATGGAAATGCTAGGAGCAAACAATACTCCTCAAAATAGTGGAAATTTTGGTAATTCATATGCAAATTACGAAAATCAAAGCTATGATCCTTATGCAAGTCAAAGCAATTTTGAAAAGGCTCCGCAAAAAATGCAAAATTCCAATCAAAACCAAGAAAAAATCAAAGAAATTGATGTCGATGCTTATGATAGCGACGACACGGATTTACCATTTTAAAAAGGATTAATTATGGCAGAAAAAAGAAAATATTCTCGCAAATATTGCAAATACACTGAAGCAAAAGTTGAATTTATAGACTATAAGGATACAGCTATGTTAAAACATGCTCTATCAGAAAGATTTAAAATTATGCCTCGTCGTTTAACAGGCACAAGTAAAAAATATCAAGAAATGGTTGAAGTAGCGATCAAACGCGCTAGACACGTTGCGTTAATTCCTTATATAGTTGATAGAAAAGAAGTAATCAGCAATCCTTTTGAAGGATTATAATAAAAAGCAAAGGTTTTTTACCTTTGCTTGATTTTATTTTACCAAAGCATATTTTAAAACCTCATCAAAACTCTTCACGGCAATTATTTTCATATTGTCCTTAACTTCGCTAGGAATATCTTTTAAATCTCTTTCATAATTTTTCTTTGGAATTAAAGCGATTTTTATATCAGCCTTATAAGCAGCAATGAGTTTTTCTTTTAAACCTCCTATAGGCAATACATTTCCCGCCAAGTCAATCTCACCCGTCATTGCGACATTAGCACATACTTTTTTATCACCAAAAACTGAAGCAATTGCAGTACTTATAGTAATACCTGCACTTGGTCCATCTTTAGGGGTTGCACCATCTGGAACATGAATGTGCAAATCATAATGATCATAAACATTACCTTTAGAATCTAAGATAAATTTTTTAGGAACTTTGATTTTACCTTGATCGATCAAAACTTTAATCACGCTAAAAGCGATTTTAGCTGATTCTTTCATCACGTCGCCCAAGCTTCCAGTTAGGGTTAAATTTCCTTTACCTTTTATCTTAATCGCTTCAACTTTTAATACATCACCACCCACAGTTGTCCAAGCCAAACCATTGACCTGTCCTATACGATTTTCTCCATCATTTTTTTCAATCTCAAAAACCTTTTTATCTAAAAATTCCTCTAGATTTTTAACATTAATATTTACTTTTTTTATCTTTTCTAAAAGTAATTTCTTTGCACTTTTTCGACAAATTTCAGCTACCTTTCTACGTAAATTTCTCACACCTGATTCTCTAGTGTATTCGCTAATAATAAGTTCTATAGTTTCATCATTTATACTTAATTCACTAGCTTTTAATCCATGTTTTTTAAGCTCATCTGGAATAAGATATTTTTTAGCAATATGAAATTTCTCATTAGGCGTATAAGAACTAAGCTCTATAAATTCCATCCTATCTCTTAAAGGTGCTGGAATATTACTTATATCATTTGCGGTAGCTATAAAAATAATCTTACTTAAATCGATATTGAAATTTAAATAATAATCTCTAAATTTTGAATTTTGCTCTGGATCAAGAATTTCTAAAAGAACAGCACTCGGATCCCCTCTAAAACTTCGGTTTAATTTATCTATCTCATCTAAAACAACCACTGGATTAATTTGCTTTGCTTCTATAAGTCCTTGAGTAATACGTCCTGGCATGGCTCCTATATAAGTACGACGATGTCCTCTTAATTCATTTACATCTTCAAGCCCACCTAAAGCAATGCGAATAAGTTCTCTTTTTAACGCTTTTGCAACCGAATTAGCCAAAGAAGTTTTTCCTACACCTGGAGGACCATAAAGACAAAGTATAACTTTAGCCCCATCTTTATCAGAAACCGAACGTTTTTCTAAAAGCTCTTTAACAGCAAAATACTCCTCTATACGCTCTTTTGGCTTATTTAAAGCATAATGATCGTTATTTAAATGCTTAGATACTTCTTTAATATCAAGCTTTTTTTTGGATATTTTTTCAAAAGGAATATCTAAGGCTGTTTCAATGTAAGTTTGTATCATAGATGCTTCAGAATTATCCTGATGAATACGATCAAATTTATCAATTTGTTTTTTAATTTCTTTATAGGCATCTTCATGCATAAATTTTTTCTTATTTTCTAATCTTTTATAGTATTCTCTAACCTCATCTTCTTTTTGAGAATCACTTCCTAGCTCTTTTTGAATTTGCCTGAGTTGTTCTTTTAAAAAATACTCTTTATTGACTTTATCAATACGAGAATGGACTTTATTTTTAATTTCTTTTTGAATTTTATTTGCTTCAATTTCTTGAGCTATTAAATCAATTAATTTTAAAAGTTTTTCTTCTAAATTGGTTAAAATGAAAAAATTATAAGCATCTTGTTTTTTAATACGTATGATATTTAAAACTAAATCGCAAATTCTAGAAGCATCCATTCCCTCATCAATAGTTCTAAGCAAATCAGGAGAAAAATAATGGCTGATATTAGCCAATGCTTTGATTTTTTCTTTTAAAACTCCAAGCAAGGCTTCTTTTTTAGTGTTATCCAAAGGTTCTTCTTCGATTAAATTTATAGTTGCCTCTAAAGGTTTATTTGAAATTGGTTTTATAATCCTAGCTTTAGCATAACCTTGAAATAGTATCTTAACTCTTCCATCAGGCAAAGGCACTTTTCTCATAATAGTACCCACAACGCCACAATCATAAATTTCATCAAAAGTTCTTCCGTTTTCAAATTTAGAAGGAGCAACAAAAAGCATAGAATCTTTTTTAATTACAAGATCTAAGGCTTTCATATTTTCAGAATCATTGATAAAAATAGGTGTGATCATAAAAGGATATAAAAATAATTCATCTTCTACCAAAACAGGCAAATCAGCTGGATATTTTTGTATGTCTTCTATTTGCATTATTTTCCTTTAAAATTAAAATTTTTCAAATATGCTTCTATACCAAGGAAGTTCCGGTTTTATAATACTTTGTTTATAAAATTCACTTTCCCTTAGTTTTTGCTCGTAAATTTCTGCACTTTGAGTGCGTCCAGTTCTATAATATAAATCTTTTATCGTATCATTAAGATAAAAAACCGCTAAGTTAAATTTAGTCAGCATAGTTTGCACCAAAGGATTATACTCTGTATCAGGATAATCTTGTAAAAAATCACTGATTTCTTTTTGACTCTCAAGCATTAGCGCTTGATTTCGATTTGGCACCCCAAAAGCATCAAATTTAGCCTTTATTTTTAAATAACGTATATAATCAGCGTTACGAGAGCTACCAAATTTTTTATTATATTCATCTAAATAAAACTCGGCCAATTGATACTCTTCTTCATCAATATGAGCTTGCGCTAAAATAATAAGTGTAGTTTCTAAAAGCGGGTTAGAAACGTGCTCACTAGCCATACCATTATAATGCTCATCGGCTTTTTCCAAATCTTTATCTTGTAAATCTTTGATGATTTGTTTATACCATTCTTTTGCGGTTAAATTGTATAAACCCTCGCTAGTCTTTACGCTACACGAGCTTAAAAAAATTCCTATTAAAATAAAAAGAAAAAGTTTTTTTTTCATTAATTTATACCTTTTAAAATATCTTAATCAAAATCATTATTTTACGATTATTTTTTGTAAATTATAATAAATTTAGATAAATAAATTTAAAATTTGGAACTAATATTGCTTATTTTATGGTAGAATAATGATTATAAATCTTGAGGAGAAAAAATGACCTTAGCTGTTAAATGTCCCATTTTAGGTTTTGAAGAAACTAAAAATATGGAATTTTCAACTATAGATGAAGTATTTGTAAGATTAAAAAGTCTAGATGGTAAAAATTTTTCATTTGTACTTATCAACCCTTATCTTATAAGACCTGATTATGAATTTGATATACCAACCTATTATCAAGAATTACTTTCTTTAACACCTGATTCTAATATGAAAATTTATAATATAGTAGCTATCGCTAAAAGCATAGAAGAATCTACTGTAAATTTTTTAGCCCCTGTGGTTATCAATCTTGATAATAATACCATGGTTCAAGTTATACTTGATACAGTTAATTATCCTGACTTTTTCCAAGCTGATCAAATTTCTAATTACATTAAAAAAAATGAAAACAAATAATCAAAACATTTAAAATATAAATTTTTAAATACAAAAAATAGTATTTTTTATCCTCAAGAAAATACTATTGTATTTAAAAATTGATCTCAACTCAAATGAATAAAAATGCCTTTTCCCTCTTAGAAATCATCCTATCAATTATAATTTTAAGTATAGTTTTTATAAGCCTTTCAAAACTATTTTTTTATTTTCATAGGAATGAAAAAAAATTAGATATTTTTCAAAAACTATACACACTCCAAAATGAACTTTATCTAAACCCTAAACAAAAAGACATTATACTTCATACTCAAGAATTGAAAGATTTAAAATTTAAAGAACATTGTATCGAGAATGATTTGTTTAAATTTAAAAGACTTTACATACAAGATCAAAATTACACTTACTATTTTTTACCATGAAAAAAGCTTTTACTCTTTTTGAATTCATCATTGCGCTTCTTTTATCTGGAACAATACTTGCTATACTTTCTAAGCCTTTATGGGAATTTTATCAACTCAATAATA
Source organism: Campylobacter sp. W0014 (assembly GCF_020135975.1). Taxonomy (NCBI): domain Bacteria; kingdom Pseudomonadati; phylum Campylobacterota; class Epsilonproteobacteria; order Campylobacterales; family Campylobacteraceae; genus Campylobacter; species Campylobacter sp. W0014. Next base: position 23,763 of record NZ_JACHTR010000014.1, read on the forward strand.
AAAATTTAAAATCAAAAGAACTTGCCACCAATACACATTTAACACTACTTAAAATAGAAAAATTGCTCCAATCTTGCATTGATATAAGTCTGGTAGATGAGTATTCTATCCATTGTTTTTTAAAAGATGATTTATTGATTCTTGAAAATAAAGAAACACGTTTGCTTAACTCCGCTTTGATTTTAAAAAATAATGCTACTTTATATTCCCCAAAAAGTGATTTGCAAACCCAACTACAAAATAGAAAAGCACTTTATAAAGATGAACAAAACATAATTTACGGCTTATATAATCATCAAATTCAAAAAATTTTTATCTCATCAGAAAACAATCTTTCAAGTTCTTTTATTGGAAGCTTTATACCTATAAGTGCTGGATTAAATCTCATTTTTAAAGACAATCAAATTTATTATGAAATCAAGCCAAGATTTAACGATGAATTAAAACAAAAAGCCATCTTAGCTGAAAATATAAGTTTTTTCAAAATGCAAAATTCCAAATTAAAAATATGCATTAAAAATCAAAAACAAGAATATTGTCTTGAAAAAAGATTATTTTTATGAAAAAAGCTTATATTTTAATCACTCTCATAGTTTTAATATCTTTTTTAGGATTTTGGCTGAGTTTAAACACTACACTTTTAAGCTACACGCCAAGATTTATAAGAGATACGTATTATTATTTGCAAGCACAAATACTTATTGATGAAAAACTCGCCAAATATTTATTATATAAAGCCAAATTAGAAAATAAAGAATGTTCAAATTTCATCACTTTAAACTATCCTAATCCAAATGATAAAATTCAAATCACTTATTATTATCCCATCGCTAAGTGTGAAGATTTTAAACTTATATCCATCAATCAAGACGCAAATTTAAGCAAAGATGGGATTATAATCGCTCATATTAGTGTAGCCTTAAATTCTCAAAAAGGAGTTAATGATGAAATTTTAATCAATAAAACCTTCATTTTGCACACAAAAGAAAATTTTTGGCTTAAACGCAAAAACTAAATTATACTAGTTTAAACTCTAACTTTTTAGCCAAAGCAACGCAAGCTTCAATACTTTGTTTTTCACACACAAAAAGATTTTTAAAATCAAAAAGCTTTTTTGCTGTGCTATTTCCGATGCTTATGGCGATATCATTTTCATGTAAACTATAATTTTTGAAAAAATTCTCTACACTCAAAGCAGAGGTAAAAATGAATATCGAAGGATGTATTAAAATTTCACTGCTTGATTTAAAAACATTCTCATAAACAGCAACTTCATCTAAATCAACACCATTATTTTTTAAATCTAAATTTAAACTCGAAGCTATGATTTTTGCTCTTAAATAAAGACATTTTTTATTTTTTAACTCATCTTTAAATTCTTGAAAAAATTCACTAGCATAGGGTTTTTTAGCAATTTTAATATTTTTAAATCCTAGTTTTTGGGCAAAACAAGCTGTACTCTTACCTATGGTATAAATTTCCATATCTAAATTTAAAGGAATTTTGTTTTTTTGTAGAGCTATTAAGGCATTTTTTGAAGTACAAATTAAGGCATCATATTGATCTAAATCGAGTTTAATATTAAAAAAAACAATCTCATTTAAGATAAGATTTTTCACCCCCTCAAAAGAAGCTTTATTTAGAAGATAAATTGGCACAAAAAGTTTCCTTAAGTTTCTTTGCACTCAAACAAGGGTCATTAGCATCCATAATAGCCCTAACAACAGCAATTCCAGCTAAAGCAATATCTTTTAATTCAGATATCACCTTTTCATCAATCCCGCCTATAGTCACTACAGGTATAGGGCTTTTTTTGCAAATTTGCTCTAAAATTTCTAAACTTATAAGAGAGCTTTCTTTAGTTGGTGTTGTCTTAATCGCGCCACAACCTAAATAATCAGCACCTTCTATAAAATCAAGTTGCTCTAAGGTTTTTAAACTTAAACCTATTATTTTCTTCTCTCCTAAAAGCTTTCTTGCAATCCTAACTTCCAAATCTTCTTGCCCCAAATGCACACCATCGGCATTTAAAGCTAACGCTATATCGATTCTATCGTTAATTAAAAAAGGTATTTCATAAGTTTTGCAAAGCTTTTGCACCTTTTTTCCCAGCTCATAAAATTCACGAGAATTTAGCTCTTTTTCACGCAATTGAATTATATTAACCCCGCCTTTAATAGCATTTTCAAGTATATTTAAAAATACCTCATCACTTCTTTTTCCTCTGCTTGCAACAAGATATAATTTTAAATCAAGATTATTTTTCACTTAAAAACCTATAAAAATGATTGGTTGGCCCACAACCTTTGCCTAAATTTAAAGAATAATAAATCGCATTTTTAACATATTCTTTTGCTCTGCTTACTGCTTCTAACAAATCATAACCCTTAGCCAAATTACTTGCAATAGCCGAAGAAAGAGTGCAACCTGTTCCATGTGTATTTTTAGTTTCTATACGCTCACCTTTTAAAATATGGATTTCTTTACCATCAAAGAGTATATCGTTTGCATTATTTTCACTATGTCCGCCTTTAAGTAAAACGGCTTTAGCACCCAAAGTACATAAATATTTTGCCACCTCTATCATTTCTTCTTCATTTTTGATTTTAAAACCACAAAGAAATTCCGCTTCTGGTATGTTTGGGGTGAGTAAATCTGCAAAAGCAACAATCGTCTTTTTAAAAAAATCACAATTTTCTTCAGGCATTAAAGCGTAACCATTTTTAGCAAACATCACAGGATCAATAACCAAATTTTGTGGTTTATAAAACTCTAAATTTTTCGCAACACAGCTCATAAGCTCACAACTTCCTATCATTCCTATTTTGGTTGCTTTTGGCACTATATCTTCAAAAACAGCCAACATTTGCTCATCCACGCTTGTAGTTGGTATATCATGTACTGAAATAACCCTTGCTGTATTTTCAGCCACAACACTCAAAATCACACTCATGCCAAAAAGCTCGTGAGCACTAAAAGTCTTTAAATCCGCCTGAATTCCAGCTCCACCACTACAATCGCTTCCCGCTATTGTCAAAACAGGAATCAAATCACTCCCTTTTGCTCTCATCATCCCTCCTTTAAAATTTGAATCAATTTTTTACCCTCAAGACTTAATTTTTTACCCTTAAAAGCGAGTTTTCCAAAAGCAACAATCAAAGCATGAAAAATCTGATAAAGTTCATAAGGCTCATAAGATTTGTTTAAAATTTTACATAAATCTTCTTGTTCATTTTCTATACCACTTTGAAAAAATTCCCTTAATTCTTCATAATCTTCAAATTCATATCCTAAAAATAAAGCAAGTCTATGAGTGTAACTATCTACAACCAAAATTTCTCTTTTGCAAAGATAGTTTAAAATACTATCCACACTTTCAAAACCTAAACCTTTAATCTTTAAAAGCCATTCTCTAGAAACATTTTTCTTAAAATTATCCAAATCATTGTATTTTTTTAAAATCGCTTCAATTAAATCTTTTAAACGCTTTGCTTTGGTATTGTAAAATCCACTTGGCTTTATAAGCAATGCGAGTTCATTATTTTCAATTTGACTAATTTGCTCTAAAGAAGTGATTTGAGAATTTCTAAGATTATTTAAAGCTTTTAAGACATTATTCCAATTTGTATTTTGCGTTAAAATAACAGAAATTAATAATTCAACATCGCTTAAGCCCTGATTTTCAAGCCAATCAAATTCTTTAAAATCCAAATTTAAACTCAACAATTTTTTAAAAATTTCTGCCCCGTTCATACGATATCCTTTGAGATATTTTGTTTTTCATCTATTTTTCTTAAATATGTTAAAATAGCATCGATAACATCATCATCATCTTTGCTTCTTGCTTTAATAAATTCTTTTTCGTCCTTAAAATTTACAAATTGAATATTTTGCTCAAAATTACTGATTATTTTAAATTTACCTAAGGCTAAAATTTTAATCATCATTAAAGATAGAAATTGCTTAGTATAAACATCAAGCTTACCGAAACGATCTTCAATTTCACCTTCAATTTCATAAATTTCATTGATTTTTTCACATTTGCTTAAACGACGATAAATTTCAAGTCTAAGGCGATCTTCAGAAATCAATTCTGAATTTAAAAAAGCATTGATATTTAATTTTAAATCAATTTTTTTCTCTTCAAAAATTTCTTTTTTTGTTAAAGCATTGAGCTCATCCTCTAGCATTTTTAGATAAAGACTAAGTCCTATTTGTTCCATATGCCCACTTTGATCAATTCCTAATAAATTTCCCCCACCTCTAATCTCAAGATCATGATAAGCCAAAACAGATCCTGCTCCTAAAAAAGAATTGCTTTCTAAAGAGATTAAACGTTTTAAAGCATCTTGAGTGATATTTTCTTTATTTTCAACTAAAAAATAACAATATCCTTGTTTATTACTCCTTCCAACTCTTCCACGCAATTGGTGCAAATCAGCCATTCCAAAACGATCACTTTTTTCTACAATCATAGTATTAGCATTAGCCAAATCAATACCATTTTCAACTATAGAAGTGCTTAAAAGTAAATCATATTCTTTATTTTCGAATTTAAGCATTTCCTCTTCTTGCACCTTTGCATCGATTTTAGAATGCAAGACTAAAATTTTTAAATTTTTAAAAAGATCAAGCAAATGTTTTTTACATTGTTCAATACTTGCTATGTGATTATGGATATAAAAAATTTGCCCTCCACGTCTTAATTCCCTAGAAATAATTTCTTTTAAAAGCGCATCATCACTTTCTTTAACAAAAGTTCTCACATCCAGTCTATCTTCTGGTGGAGTTTGCAATACGCTATAAGATTTTATAGAGCTTAAAGCCTGATTTAAACTTCTTGGAATAGGAGTAGCTGACATAGATAAAAGGTGTGAATTTTGGGTTAATTCTTTTAATTTTTCTTTTTGTTTTACTCCAAATTTATGCTCCTCATCAATAATCACAAGAGCTAAATTTTTGCACTGTAAATTTAAAAGCGCATGGGTACCAACAACAACGCAAGGTTTTTCTTGATCTAAATATTCTAAAAGTACTTTTTTCTCTTTAGAATTTGTAAAACGATCAAGCTTAAAAATAGGAATTTCAAAATTTTCAAAACGTTTTTTCAAAGTCTTAAAATGCTGATGAGACAAAAGTGTCGTTGGTGCAAAGAAAAAAACACTAAATCCGCTTTTAACTACTGGATAAATGGCATTCATGGCAACTTCAGTTTTACCAAAACCCACATCTCCACTTAAAAGCCTGTCCATAACCTTACCGCTTTGAAAATCTTGTAAAATTTCCTCGCACACTTTAACTTGATCTTCAGTATAAGAAAATCCGGCTTTTGACGTAAAATATGCCTGTTGGGCGTAATCAACTTTGATTGGCTTTGGCTTAATCAAGGATCTTTTAGCTGCCATAGCAACAATCTCAGAAGCAATAACTAAAAGTTTAACTTTTAATTTTTCTTTTAATTTGATAAAAGTGGTTTTTCCTAGACGATCCAAAAGTGGAATAGAACCACTTGTAGCTAAATATTTGTCTATAAGATACAAATTTTCAACCGGCAAAAGAAGTTTGTCGCTATTTTGATATTCAATAGAAACAAATTCTTTTTTAGCTCCTGCTATACTGATCATCTCAAGACCTAAAAATTTACCCACGCCATAATCTTCATGGACGATAAAATCACCTTGTTTTAGCTCGTCTATAATTAAATTTGCTTTGCGTTTGTATTTTTGTTTTTCTTTTTTATTGAGCGAGATAATCAATTCTTCATGAGTGATTAAATTTAAAATCAACTCGCTTTTTACAAAGTGAATATTTGAAAATTCATCTAATTCTAAAGCTTTAAAAAGAGCCTCATTTTTTGCCAATACCGTAATCTTTTTATTTTGATGAAAATAAAAAAAATCTTTATTATAAAAACTTTTCAAATCTTTATATTTTTTTGCTTCAGGTATAATTCTAGCATTGATCTTGCTTAAATCTTTTTGCCATTCCTGTTCATCAAATTTTTTAATACTAACAAAATCAAGCTCTAAATAATCATAAAAATCATCTATACACCAAAAGCCCAAAGAATTGATATCATTGATTAAAGTATTACTTTCAAAATGCTCTAAATTATTTTGAAAATTTTCATAATCTGAATTTGAAAAATGGTTTAAAAATGGACAAATTTCAAAACTCTCATATTCTTTAGGTATCGATTTTTGGGTTTCAAGATCAAATTTTCTAATACTTTCTATTTCTTCATCAAATAATAAAATTCTAATTGGAGTTTCTTCATTGATGCAAAATATATCAATAACCTCGCCTCTAATACTCACCTCGCCTTTATCTTGCACCATATCAACAAATTCATATCCTAATTTTAAAAGCTCATCACGAAATTTATCGATTTTAAATGTATCTGTTTTAGATACAACATAATTTTTTAAATGATTTTTAGAGGGAAGTTTTTTTAAAACAGTCGATAATGGAGAGATTAAAATTTTATCATTGTTTTCTTTGTGATAAGCATTTAAAACTTTACAAATTTCAAAAAGTTCTTTAGAAAATGCCCTTAAATCATCTCCAAATTCAGCCCTAAAATCTGGCAAAACAAAAGTTTTAAAACCTTGATAAAGAGAAACTTGAGCTAATAAAAAAGCTTCTTTATCATTTTCACAAAGCACAAGCTGTGGTGCTTTATTTTCTTGCAAGTATTCAAAAAAATTAGCTTGCATTTATTCTTCTGGTGCGTTTTCTATTAATCTAACTGGTTCATCTTGCTTAATCTTGCTTACCCCATTAAAGCGACCGCCATTTTCTATAGCTAATTCTTTAATATTAATATCTCCATTAACCATACCGCCGGTTAAAATTTCCAAACTATTTGCCTCCAAATCACCCTCAAAATAACCATTTACAACAATTTTATCGGCTTTTAATTCGCCTTTTAAATTGCCATTTTTACCGATCACTACAATACTTTCAGAGTGTATGATTCCGCTAAGTTCTCCATCTACATGAAGCATTGAGGCAAAATAAAATTTACCTTCTATTCTAGCACCCGAAGAAATTACTGTTGTTTCTGAGTTTGAGCTAGATGTTGCGCTGTGACTGCCTTTACTAAAGATTGCCATGGAACTCTCCTTTCTTGATTAAAAAAATTATTCATATTTTTTCTTTGTAAATTTAAAAAATACAATGGCTCTAAAGTTTTATTGATAAACCGTACCTCATAATGCAAATGCGGCCCAGTTGAAAGTCCAGTATTTCCACTATATCCTATCAATTGTCCTTTGGTGACAAATTGCCCTGCTTTAACAATATCTCTGCGCGTCATATGTGCAAAAACAGTTTTAAAACCAAAATTATGAAGCAAAATGACATTATAACCATAGCCATTATCACTATATCCTGCAAATTCCACAACTCCATTAGCTGTGGCACGCACAGGCGTGCCAATTTCTGCTCTTAAATCAATACCTGGATGAAATTCTTTTCTTTTTAAAAGTGGGTGCTCCCTCCAACCAAAATTTCCAGTGATACCTTTATTTTCTATAGGCCATCCATTAGGAATTTGTTTTAAAATCTCAACCTGTTGCTCATTGGTAAGCTTAAGATTTTCTAGCCTATCTGTAATTGTAAGATTGTTTTCAGCCTCTAAGCCCAAAGCTTCTTCAAAAGAAGCGATTTTATCTTCGATAGCTGCATACTGCTTTGCTTTTTCTTCGATTTTCTTCTGCATTTGAATATTAGAATGCTCAAGCTCTCTACTTTTTTCTAAGAGTTCTTCTCTTTTTTTGCTTACATCCTCAACTTTGCTATCAAGGTATTTGATATAAAAACCACTAAAAATTAAAAACAAAAGCACAAAAGCAATAATATAAATAAAAATTTTTTTAATAATCTGATTCAGATAAAAATGCTTAGAACCATTAATATCTGTGATCGTAATGGTAAATTTATTTTTTATCACTCCATTCCTTTAAAAAATTTTCTACTAAAGCAAAAGAACCAAATACTAAAGTTTTCCTCTGCTTATCTAAGACAGTGAATTCTTCGCATTTAATCCCTAAAATATTAGCTATATTATAAATTTCATCACTTATTAATTTTCTTTCTGCGCTAATATATTTATATATTTTAATTGTATCAATAATAGGCTTTAATGTTTTTAAAATTTCAAAAACATCTTTATCTTGATAAGAATTATAAACTAAAATTATTTTTTCGCCAATAAATTGATCACGCAAAGCTTCTGCTGCCATAACATTATGCCCAACATCTATATATAAATTTGGCTCTAGTTGCTCAAGTCTCCCTTTGAGATTTAATTTTCCTAGCTTAATTAAAGCTGCTTTTATTTTTTCTTTGGAAACTAATGTCTCAAAGGCATTTAAAGCTAAAATTAAATTGTGTTTTAAATATAAAGGCAAATGATATTTTCGGATATAATTTTGAATTAATGATAAGTATTCGCCTTCAAAATTTGAAGCAAAAATAAGATCGACATTTTTTAGTTTAGCAATTTTTTTTGCCATTTGCAAAACAACCTCTTCTTGTTCTGATGAAATTAAAGTTTTTTTTGACATAGCCTTAAGTTTAGTTCTTGCAATTTTTTCCAAAGAATCACCTAAAATTTGCATATGATCAAAACCTATTTTTGTAAAAATACTCATTTCTTTTTCAAAAACTGAAGTCGCATCATACTCTCCGCCTAATCCTGCTTCAAATATAATATAATCACATTCTCTAAAAAGCACAGCTGCAAGAAAAGTAGCGTATTCAAAATAACTTAGTTTGTTTAATTCTTCTTTGAAAATTTTTTCTAATTGCTCATGAGCTCGCTCTAATTCCTCATCGCTAACTATGTCTTTATTTTTATAAAAACGTTCCTTAAAACCAAATATATGAGGACTAGTATAATGCCCAACGCTATACCCTATGCTTTCTAAAAGCTGAGTTAAAAAACGTCCAGTGCTTCCTTTTCCATTGGTTCCAATGATTTGAATTACTGATTTTATTAAAAGTTGATTTTTGTATTTTTCATACATTCTAAACATTAAAAAACGATCAATTCTATCATAGCAAAGGCTTTTCTTTGCTAAAAAATCATTCACTTTGTTCTGCATCATTTTTTTTGATTTAAATTGGCAATTTGGCTTATTAATTCTTCTAAAATATTTATATCTGGATTGCTTTGCTTATCCAAATAAGCTGTATTAATCTTTGGTGTGATAACATCTTGCTTATAAATAAAACGAAAATTCTCAATAGTCTTTAAATTATTGTTTACAAATTTAGCAACCTCCTCTTTACTTTTTCCTGGGGTAATAATCAAATAACTTTTTTCATCAATCATCCAAAGTTCATCAAATTCATTGCAACTATCTTTTAAAATTTTCTTAAAACGAACAAAAATTTCATTTAAACTTCCAACTCCATATTTTTCCATAATAAAGCGATAATTCTGTATAGAAAATAAGGCTAAAGCATAATTTACTTTGTATTTTTTGAAATTTTCATCCAATTTCTCAAGTTCTTTAACAACGGTCCAAGATTCCCTCTCTTCAAGACTTTGAGTGAATTCAATTTGAGTATTTAAAGAATTAATTTTTTCGCTAAGCTGCTCAAGCTTTTTCTTTAAAAACTCAAAACTAATCTTAACCTCGCCTTTTTCATCCGGATTTAAAGTATTAACAAAATCCATATTTTGCTGATTGGTTTTATTTAATAAACTAAAAAGCTCGTAAATCTTTTTTAAATTCTCATTGAAAAAATTTAAATTTTTTTGCACATACATATTATCAACCATCACCCTATGGCCAACAATTTCCAAAAGTTCATTTTTAAAATTATTTTCATTAATTAAAAAAGCTTTTTTAGATAAATTTTGTGAAAATCCTTGAATTTTAAGATCTTCGACCAAAGAAGGATTTAAACAAGACGTTAAAAGTTCGCAAAAATATTCTAAATTTCTTTCGCCAAGTTTATTTAAAAGTTTTTTAATCGCTGTGTCAAAATCATCAAATTTACTAATACCATACTTTTTTATCTCGTTATCAAAATCATTTTCTTCATAACTTTTCTCTAGTTCTTTCCATTTTTTAGAAAGCAAATAAATACTTTCGCTATCCATGGTTTTAGAAATTCTTATCGAAGTAATTTTTGCCAAATCTCTGATTTTCTTATCTTTACTTACTTGCAAAGCCTTACACAAAGTAGATAATAGATCAAAAAATTCGCTAAATTGTTTTCCGCTTTGCCTATTAAGAACAGAAATTAAAAAAGTAATAAACTCTTCAATGGTACGAATAGGTTTTGAATCAAGTTCTTGTTGATAATTTGACAAAAGCAAGGCTTTGTATTTTTCTAATTTTACTTTATTTAGAGTCGTAAGCTTATCTTTGTGTGCAATTTCCTCAAACACTTCAGTATAGTTTTCTGGTGTAGGGCGCATTTTCCTTTCTTTTAAAGCAATTAAGGTTTTTTTTGCGATTTCATTAATGTTGGGCAGCACGCTTATTCCCTTTAATAGCTATAGCTGAAATAAATTCATCAAAAGCTTCGCTCGAAGCAGAACGGATAGCATCATAACGTGCAGAATCACTTATAATACTGTTAGGCGAAATATCAAAATTATAACTACCACTTGTACTAAAATGTTCGCTTGCGCCATCTTTAAAAATAACATAAAATTCCAAATTCAATCTGGCCTTATAACTTACAACATAGCCATTTTTATCATAAATCAAAGGAATAAAATCAAGATTATCCATTTTAACGTTAATGATATCATCAGCCTCATGCTTTAAAGCAAGTTTTCGTCCGAGCTTAGAAATAACCATTTCCTTAAGAGTATCAGCCACAAAAATACTATTTTTAGGATCTTGAAGGTTTAATTCTACATTAACATAAACCTTCTCATCAAAGATATTATCGGCTATTTTTGAAGTTGGAACATAACCACAGGCTGAAAAAAATAGTACTATAAAACCAATAAGAATTTTCTTCATTTAATCACCAAATTAACCAATTTTCCTTCAATATAAATTTCTTTGACTATATTTTTATCTTGAATCCATTTTAAAACGCTTTCCTTGGCTGTTTTTAGAATCTCATCTTTGTTAGCAGAACTTGAAATTTCTATCTCTGCACGTTTTTTTCCATTGACACTTACGGCTAAATTTAGTGTATCTTTTATAAAAACTTCTTCTTTTAATTTTAAAATTTTAAAATTTTCACATCCAAAAAGCTGTTCACTTAACTCAAAGCACACATGAGGGATAATAGGCTCTAAGATATTTAAGATGATATAAAAAGCCTCTTGTTCTAAAGTTTCATTCTTACAATTTGAAAGCGCGTTTAAAGCTTCCATACAAGATGCAATCAAAGTGTTAAATGCAAAGGTTTGAGTATACACCTCTTCAGATTTTTTCAAAGCTTCATACACTTTTAATCTCGCATATTTTTCTTCTTTGCTTAAATTTTCTTGCTTAAGTTCTAAAACCTTTCCTTTTTTAACATTTTGCGCTTTATCATAAAGTCTGCAAATAAATCTATAAGCACCTTCAAGCGCATCATCATTCCACTCTAATTCTTTCGCAGGTGGTGCAGCAAATAAAATAAACAATCTTGCTGTATCAGCTCCATACTTTTTAATAATATCATCAGGATCTACAACATTGCCCTTAGACTTTGACATCTTAGCTCCATCTTTTAAAACCATACCTTGAGTTAAAAGTCTATCAAAAGGCTCGCTATCATTTAAATACCCTAAATCTCTCAAAGCTTTTTGAAAAAATCTTGCGTAAAGTAAATGCAAGATCGCATGTTCAATACCACCAATATATTGATCAACATTCATCCAATATTTCATACTTGATTCATCCAAGGCTTTTTCTTGCCAAGTTTTCTCATCACTTGCAAAACGTGCAAAATACCAAGAACTTTCAAAAAAAGTATCTAAAGTATCTGTTTCCTTGCAAGCTTTAAGACCGCATTTTGGACAAGTGCATTCTTTCCAAGTTGGATGCTTTTCTAGAGGATTTCCTTCTCCAGTAATCTCTATATCCTCAGGTAAGACAATAGGAAGATTTTCTATTTTTTGTGGAACTATACCACATTTTTCACATTTGATCATAGGAATAGGAGCACCCCAATATCTTTGACGCGAAACTCCCCAATCTCGAATTTTAAAATTAATAGTTCTTTTTCCTATATTTTCTTTTTCAAATAAGGCAATGATTTTATCTCTTGCTATATTGCATTCAATTTCGCTAAATTCACCACTTTTTATGAGTTTTCCTGATTTTTGTGTATATGGGAGTTTAGAATCACATTCAATCACTTTTTTAATTTCAAGCTTATATTTATTTGCAAATTCAAAATCTCTCTCATCGTGCGCAGGAACAGCCATAACCGCACCACTTCCATAATCAGATAAAACAAAATTAGCAACCCATACAGGAATTTTTTCTTTTGTTAAAGGATGTAAAGCATAAATATCTAAAAAATAGCCCTCTTTTTCAGCACTTTGTCTTTCTCTTGGAGTTTGGTTTTGAATTTGTTTGATTTTTTCAATTACCTTAGAATCTAAATGAGAATGATTGATAAGATTTTGGACAATTTTATGATCAACTGATAAAGCAATATAACTTACCCCATATATTGTATCAGCACGAGTAGTAAAAACATCAATACGATCTTCTTGGCTTTTTTCTTGGCTTTTTTCATCCAAAATAAGCTTAAATTCAAGACCTTCGCTTTTGCCTATCCAGTTTTCTTGCATAGTTAATACTTGATTTGGCCACTTGTCTTTCAAAGTTTTAAGCTCTTTTAAAAGCTCATCCGCATAGGCTGTGATTTTTACATAATATCCTGGCATTTTTTTTTGGACAACCTCATGTCCACAACGCCAACATTTTCCATCTTCAACTTGCTCATTTGCCAAAACCGTTTGATCTTGCTCACACCAATTAACATTAGCTTCTTTAGTATAAATCAAGCCTTTTTCATACATTTTAATAAAAAATTCTTGTTCAAATTTTGTATAAAGCGGATCAGAAGTGGCTAAAATTCTTTTTTTTGAAAAAGAAAAACCTAAAGAAAAAAGTTCATTTTTCATATAATCTATATTTTCATAAGTCCAAGATTTTGGATGTACCTTATGCTTAATCGCAGCATTTTCAGCAGGCATACCAAAACTATCAAAACCGATAGGATGTAAAACATTATAGCCTATTTTTCGGTAATATCTTGATATAGCATCTCCTATACTATAATTTCTAACATGCCCCATATGAATACGACCACTTGGATAAGGAAACATTGATAAAATATATTTTTTAGGTAAAGAAAAATCATTTTTAGGTTCAAAATAATTATTTTTATCCCAAATCTCTTGCCATTTTTTTTCTATACTCTTTGCTTCATAAGCCATCAATTATTCTCCTTAAACTATTCCTTTTTCATACATGGAACGATTACGTTCTTTTTCTTGTTTTCTTTTAAGTTTTTCAAGTTCTTTATTTCTAAAATCAAGCACATTAAATTTAAACCAAAGTAAAGTTGGACTTGCTACAAAAATAGAACTTAAGGTTCCTGCTATAATACCCACTATAAGTGCTAAAGAAAATCCTCGTATCATTTCTCCACCAAAAAAGTACAAAATAACTACTGTGGCTAAAGTAAGTCCCGATGTTAAGATAGTCCTTGATAAAGTTGCCGATACACTTTCATTAATAATAGGCGCAAGTTCCGTTCTTTTACTTGTTTTAATCCCCTCTCTTATTCTATCAAAAATAATGATTGTATCATTTAAAGAATATCCAAGTACAGTTAAAACTGCAGCTAAAGTATCCAAATTAACATCAATTTTAAAAAGAGAAATCGCACCCAAAGTAATAACCACATCATGAATTTCACTGATGATTGCAGCCATAGCAAAACGCCACTCAAAACGAACTGCTAAATAAATTAAAATAGCGATCAATGAAATAACGACGGCTGTAATTCCTTTATTTCTAAGCTCATCTCCAACTTTTGGGCCTACAACATCGGCCCTACGAACTTCAAATTTTCCTGTATCTTTTAAAATTTCACCGATATAAGCGCTGATATCACTTCCTAAGTTATCATTACTTCCTAAAAAACGAATGGTTACTTCATCTTTATTGCCAAATTCTGTCACAGATAGACTTTGAAAACCACCCTTTTTTTCTAAAAGCTCACGAATTTGAGGTATAGGGGCAACTTCATTGTCATATTTAAGCTGGATCAAAGTTCCTCCGCTAAAGTCAATACCGTATTGCAAACCTCTATCCCAAAGTAAATAAATCGATCCAAAAAATAGAAAAAAAGAAAGAGAAATTGCAGCAAATCGCATTCTCATAAAATCATAAATTTTCTTCTCGCTAAAAAACTGCATTATTTTCTCCTATATCCAAACCAAAATTTTGTATCATTGCTTTTTTCGATACGATGCATAAACAAATCAAACATTCCATGAGTTCCTAAAATAGCAGTGATCATAGAAACAACAATACCTATACCCAAAGTTACAGCAAAGCCTTTAACCGATCCTGTTCCATAAATATAAAGCACAACCGAAGTAACCAAAGAGGTAATATTAGAATCCACAATGGCACTCATAGCGTTTTTATAACCTTGTTCTATACTTGTTTTTATCTTCACTCCATCCCTTAAAAGCTCTCGGATACGCTCATTAATAATTACATTAGCATCCACGGCCATCCCCACAGTTAAAACAAGTCCTGCCATACCTGGTAAGGTTAAAGTAGCGCCAAACATTGCCATAATTGCAACAACAACTAAAATATTAACTATCATGGCAATATTAGCAAAAACTCCTGCCACGCGATAATAAATCATCATGAAAACTATAATAAAAATAGAAGCGCCTATTAAGGCCATCATGCTCATTTTTATACTATCAGCACCTAAAGATGGCCCTATACTTCTTTGTTCTAAAAGTTTAACCGGTGCTAATAAAGCTCCACTTCTTAAAGCTACGGCTACATTGCGTGCTTCTTCTTGAGTAAAAGCCCCACTAATTTGACCACTTCCCCCGCCTATTCTTTCATTAATAGATGGAGCAGAATAAACTTTATTATCCAGCACAATTGCTAAACGTTTGCCAACATGAGATCCTGTATAATCAGCAAATTTTTTTGCACC
The DNA here is from genome assembly GCF_020135975.1 of Campylobacter sp. W0014. Lineage (NCBI taxonomy): Bacteria > Pseudomonadati > Campylobacterota > Epsilonproteobacteria > Campylobacterales > Campylobacteraceae > Campylobacter > Campylobacter sp. W0014. The sequence continues at coordinate 38,940 of NZ_JACHTR010000014.1, forward strand.
TTCAGAATTTAAAGTAAAATTGATCACCGGATAATTACTTTTATCACTAAAACCAACCCTAGCGTCCGTCAGCATTGATCCATCTAAAATAGGAACGCTTTTTAACGGATATTTTAAATTTGGATTTCTAGAATCTGGCACTAAAATAAGTCCATAGCTTGCCGCCTCTACATCACTCATAGTTGCAGCTTCTCCCATTTTAGAATCATCCACTTCCATAAGCTGCAAATGTGCTGCTTTAGTGATTCGCTCTTTTGCTCTTAACTCATCTTCTTTAGTTTTAATGCCTGCAAGTTCAACCAAAATTTTATCTTCGCCTTGTCTAGCAACTGTAGGTTCAGCAAGTCCAAATTGATCCAAACGATTTCTGATCGTCTCAACGGCTTGTAAAAGTGCAAAATTTTCGATATTTTTAACTTCTTCTTGAGTAAAAGAAATTTGATAATGCATATTTTCATTTTGGATTTTTAAACCCTTAATTTCTTTAAGCAAATCATCTACCTTAGATACATCTGCATTATCAAGCAAGGTAAATTCTAATTTATCTCCATAGGTGCTTAATCCATCATTTAAAATATTCTCTTTATTAAAGGAATAATTTAAAGAAGAAGCGATAGACTTAATTTTAGATTTTACTGCTTCTTCATTATCCACCCCTAAAAGCATATAAAGTCCGCCTTGTAAATCAAGACCTAAATTGATTTTGGCACCTTTTTGAGATTGTAAAAAAGAAGGAAGTGAAAAAATCACTCCAAAGATAAAAACCACTATAAAAACAATCAGTCTATAGGTTAGTTTAGAATTACGCATCAATTTTCTTTGCTACAAATTCTCGCGAAATTTTCGCAGTAACATTGTCTTCATTAAGCTTAACTTTGATAAAATCCTCTTCTGGTTTTACAACTTCACAAATAAGTCCACCAGTGGTAATAATTTTATCGCCTTTTTGCAAAGAATTAAGCATATCTTTATGAGTTTTTGCTTGTTTTTGCTGCGGTCTTATTACTAAAAAATAAAAAATAGCAAATAAAACAACAAGAGGTAACAATGAGGTTAAAATTGACTTTTCTTCCATACTTTTCCTTTATTCTAAAAAAATTAAATACTAATTCTACCATTTTTAAAATAATAAAAGTCTTTTTTGTTGCAATTTTACTTTCAAATCCAATTTATTTATCTTTTTTTGAAAACATTTTTACTCAAACTATAAGTCCATTTTTAGCGATTTGGGGTTTAATATTACTTTTAAAACATAAAAAAGCTAAAGAATATTTTTGGATAGGTTTTTTTACAGGAATACTTTGGTTTTGGTGGATAGGGCTTTCTTCTATTTATTTTAATCTTAGTTATTTAGTTCCAATTATCATCTTTTTTGTAGGATTGTTTTATGGCTTACTTTTTAGAATTTGTCATTGGTTGAAATTTGATTTTTTAAGACTTTGTGGAATTTTTTGCCTTAGTTTTATCCATCCATTTGGGTTTGATTGGCTAAATTGGGGAATATTTACTGTTTATGGTTTTTTTGATACAAGTTACAAGGGCATTATTTCTATTTTTCTAATCGCTTATTTTATTTATGAAGGTTATATTTCAAGATATTATAAAATAGCTATAGTTTTAATTTTATTTTTTATAGGACTACAATACCACGAAAAAGAAGCTCAAAAACTAGACATATCTTACAAATTAATCAATACAAATATATCTCAAGATCAAAAATTTTTAGCAGAAAATATAAAATCCAATACAGAATTCCTTTTAGAAAAGATCGTTGAAGCAATTAAAGAAAATAAAAAATTAGTAATTTTACCTGAAACTGCTTTTCCTTTTGATTTGAAAAATACCCCCTATCAAAATTTACTCAAAAATTTATCTTATCAAATCACAATTATTACAGGAGCTTTTAATAGCGAAAATGATCATATTTACAATAGCACTTATATTTTTAAAGAAGGCAATGTCTATATATTCAATAAACATTATCTAGTTCCATTTGGGGAAGAAATTCCGATCTTTAAAGATCTTATTCAAAAATATTTTTTACCTAACACTCAAGAATTTTCTAAGGGTCCCATTCAAAGTAAATACAAGCTCGATCATAAAATCATCACCAATGCGATTTGCTATGAAGCAACTAAAGAAAAAAATTATCAAAATTCTCAAATTATCATAGCCATAAGTAACAATGCTTGGTTTAATCACTCAAGCGAATATAAACTTCAGCAATTATTGATGAAATTTTACGCAAGCAAATATGGAGTAAGCGTTTATCATACAGTTAATGGTAAAGAAAATGCCATAATAACCCCTAAAAAAATGTTAAGTAAGAGCTGGATGAAACTGTTTAAGAAATTTCACAAATCTTAACCATCCAACTCCTCACACATTTTTTCAAATTCTTGATAATACTTCCAAGAAGCTACTATATCAGGACGATACTTTTTAATATGAACCAATTCTTTGTCTAATATATTTTTCAATTTTAGCCTTAACTCTTTATTTTCTTTAAAATAATTTAAAACATCTTCTTCTTTAAATAATTTAGCTTTTTCTAACTCTATTTTCTCTTCTAAAGCTTTTACAAAATTATTTAAATATTTTTTAGCAGCATCAAATAAACTATTATCTTTTTTCAAACGCTCAAATTCTTGTTGTTTTAAAAATATTCCTAAATTTTCATATTTTAAAGGATGGTCAAAAAATTCTTTAGTAAAATTAATATATTCTTTGGATTGTTTATAATATTCAACAAAATTATCAGAAGAAATTAATATATATATACTGCTTTCATCTTTGTAAACCACATCATCATTCTTGATTATATTTTTTTTACTTGCATAAAAATTAAGGGGAATAAAAAGCATTAGATCCCCATTCATAATCCCTTCAAAAAAATGTTTATCAGTGGGTTTTTCAAAATTAAACTTATCTGCTAAATCGCACATAGTATCAAATGCTCTTGCTGGTTTTATTTCTTCCATATCAAGATAAAAAATATCTCTATGCAGTAAAAAATTAATCAAAGAAGTTTGAAAAAGAATATCATCAATAATCCATCTTGGCAAATATTTCATCGAAGGCTCTTCCGAATAACAAAAATTCTTTCCAAAATCTCCAACATACATTTTATTTTTAAAAACATCATAAATATTAGTGTTCAAATTAAGATCTTTTATGCTATTTGGATTAGCAATAGGATGATTTGTTCCTGTTTTTAATCTTGATATGGGATCTCTTACTAAAAACAGGATTGGAACTTTCTTATCTATAAGTTTAAAAAACTTATCAAAATCCTTCATATTATAAGATAAACTTAGTTGAGAGTAAACGATAATGTTAAATTGCTTTTTTTGCAAAAAAGCATAAAAATCATAATATCGACAATGCATGGGATGAACATTTCCATGCAAAAAACAATTTAATTTACATTTTCTAAAAAACGATATTAAAGCACT